>JAZOVL010000208.1:0-11795 GCA_045658685.1 Pilosibacter sp. | reverse complement strand
CTGCCGCTCATTCCCTGCACGATCCCTCCGGTCAATTCCAGCAGCTCTTCATCTACCACTTTAATCGTCATCCCTTTGTTTTTTTGAAGAGACGCATGATCCACTCTTTGAATTTCGATAGCATAATCTTTCACCTCCCCTGACACGCTGCTTCGTATAACTGCAGCTCCTTTTTTCACATCCTGACGGAATCCGATCGGAATCGGTTCTGATTCCATCTGGGAACGGAATTCTGTATTGACGGTTCCAAAAATTCCTTCGTCTGTATTGTCGGTCACTTCTCCAAGTTTCGTTCCGGGACCGTAGTAGATCACACCAGACATAACTCCTGGATTTCCAGACACACCCTTTTCAATTCCAAGAATTTCCGTTTCATACAATTCTCCGCTTTCGACTGCTACCAGCTGTCCGGTATCGCTGTCGCTGATTCCATGACCGAGGGCACCAAAGGAACCTTCCTGCGTGACGTAAGTCATAGTTCCGATTCCCTGAGTATCATCCCGAACCCATGCGCCCAGCTTGTAACTTCCATCTGCCGCCTGAACCGGCTCTACTTCCAGATTCAGAAGATTACCATTTCTCCGGACAACCATTTGCACGGCTTCTCCATTGCAGGTATTGACTGCTTTAATCAGATCATCCTTGGACTTCAGCCGCAGACCATTTGCCGACTCAATATAATCACCGGACTTTAAGATTCCAAACGCAGGCTCTACCGCATTTCCTGCTTCGTTGATGATCTCTCCGGTCCCGATGACCATGACTCCGTCGGCTTCCAGATAAATTCCAACCGGTGTCCCACAAGGAGTCGCATACTGATCTGGTCCCACATCGACTTGAATGTCTTTCATATCGATAAAGCCAAACAACTTCATCTCGATATGGTAAGTGCCCTCCGTTGTACCGTACATGGAGATTGGAGCAGCCGGCTGGATTTTCACATCCCCTTCCGGAATATTGGAAGTATTGCCCAACACAACTTCCTCATAATCACTCTCGAAGGTAATTCCGGGCGGAAGGGCGATTTCAAAGATTTCTTCTTCGCTGACGACCAGATTCAGATGATCCGGGACAGCAAAATTCACATAAATCCAAAGGATTGCTGCCAAATTTGCTGTCAATCCAAGCAATGACCATGCAAACATCCGGCGAGTTCGTCCCCTTTTTGTCACGGCAAAACCTCCTTATCTTAAAGATTCTGCCCTGTTTTTCGCATCTCATTCAACACGAAAGGAGAGGGCAATTCGTTGCTCCTCTCCTAGTATGTGACCCTATGAAATTTTCAATCTGTCAGTTTTTCGTTCCATTGCCAGTCGCTTCATTTCCCGTGCATTCTCACGTACTGCATCTGTGATCTCTGCACCGCCGAGCAATCTTGCGAGTTCTTCTATCTGTTCTTCCTCATTCAATTGATGTATTCTGGTAATGGTCTTTCCGTTTTCTACCATCTTTTTGATTTCAAAATGCGTATCTGCCATAGCGGCAATCTGAGGAAGATGCGTAATACATAAAACCTGATGCTTATTAGCAATATAGGAAAGACGCTCGGATACTTTCTGTGCAGTACGTCCACTGATTCCGGTATCGATCTCATCGAAGATCAGTGTCGGAATATCGTCTGTGTCCGCAAGTACCGTTTTTATCGCCAACATGATTCTGGATAGTTCACCGCCGGATGCCACCTCTCCCAACGGTCTGGGCGGAATACTTCCCGGGTTTGTGGAAATCAGGAATTCCACCTCATCAAGACCTGTCACACTGAAATGTTCCTGCTTCCTCACATCAATTTTGAAATCCACATGAAGGAAATTCAGATCCAGAAGTTCCTCACGGATGCGCGCCTCTAAAATGAGAGCTGATTTCTTGCGGGCTGCAGACAGTTGTTCGCAAAGCACCAGAAGTTCTTTTTCCTGTGCCTCAAATGCTTTTTCCGCCTCAGACGCCAATTCATCATAATGTTCCAGCTCCTCCAGGCGCATTTTCTTCTCCTCAAGGCATTTGATCACTGCATCCTCAGAATTTCCGTATTTTGCCATCAAACCACGGACAAAATCCAGACGTTCTTCGGTCTTTCTAAAGTCTTCCGCATCAAACTCCATCTCATTCATATAGTCTGAAATAGAGCGATTTAAGTCACTTAAAATACTTTCCACATCTGCCAGTCCGGAGGCAATTTCCTGAAGTCCGTCATCATAAACAACCACACTCTCCACCTCTCGCAGAGCACGGCTGATCTCATCCGTATCAATGGCTCTGTAGGCAGCCTGCATGCTGTCCGCAATCTTCTGACTATGGACAAATTTACGATATCTGGCCGCCAGCTCCACCTCTTCGCCCGGACGGATTCCTGCATTTTCGATCTCATCAATCTCAAATCTGGTAAAATCTGCCTCTCGTCTTCTTCCTTCTTCATCGAGAGAAAAACCTTCCAGAGCTGATTTTAAAGACAGATATTTTTTATATCCGTCTGCCACTTGCATTTTCAGTTTTCCCGTTTCACTTTGGGAATATTCATCCAGAATTTCCAGATGTTTCTGCTTATGCAGAAGCGACTGATGATCATGCTGTCCGTGCATGTCCAGAAGCAGTCCTGTGACCGCACGGAGTCTGCCTGTTGTGACAGTCTCATCATTGATGCGGCTGGTGCTGCGTGTCTGTGTGATTTTCTTAGAAATGATAAGAAGCCCCTCTTCATCCGGAGCTATATCAAGAGCAGCCAAAGCTTCTCTCTTTCCTTCATCGTCCACGGAGAAGATGAGCTCCACGAAAGCGCTCTCTTCTCCCTGTCTGATCATATCTTTTGATGCTTTTGCACCCAGAGCCAGTCCGACGGACCCAATAATGATCGACTTTCCGGCACCGGTTTCTCCTGTCAGTATGTTTAAGCCCCCGGCAAATTCCACTTCTGCTTTCTCGATCAAAGCCAGATTTTTTACATGTAAGCCAAGCAGCATATACTCACCTCTAATCCCCAATAATCTTTTTCAGCTTATCCATAAAGATAATGGTATCATCCACTGTGCGAACTGCACACATAATGGTGTTATCACCTGCAATGCAGCCTACCATTTCATGGAATCCGATCACATCCAGTGCTTCAGCCGCTGCTCCCGCCATACCGGATACCGTCTTGATCACCAGAATATTCTGAGCCATATCCATAGAAACAAAACAATCTCTCAAAATACGAAGGTATTTTTCGCTGAAATCCCTCTGAGTCTGCATGACCGAATAACACTGACGTCCGTTGTCCTTCTGTACTTTTGTGAGTTTCAATTCACGAATGTCTCTGGAAACAGTTGCCTGTGTTACATGGTATCCCGCCTCTTTCAGATAGGAGGCCAGTTCTTCCTGGGTTTCAATCTGATACTTTCCGATCAGTTCCACGATCTTGCTGTGTCTGTCTACTTTCATGTCAAAGGTACCCCTTTCTTACGCTTCGTACATCTTAAGTTTCAAAATATCAAGGAATGACCTGTTGTCCAGTTTTACGACTCTGGTCACCAAGTCTGCTTTCTCAATTTCATAATAATCCCCACGATCCAGATTCACCTGCGTATCACCATCAAAGGATACCATACGATATCCCTGACCTCTCATCGGGATCCGGATGCGGACTTTGCTGTTTGGTCCCAGAACAATGGTTCTGGAAGTCAGCGTATGCGGACAGACAGGTGTTAAAAGGATCAGTTCTCCATCTGGCTGGGCAATCGGACCGCCGGCAGACAGATTGTATGCTGTAGAGCCAGTCGGGGTCGCCACGATCATACCATCCGCACTGTATTCATTTAAAAACTGTCCATCTACATAAAGTTCAAACTTCAGAACACGCAGTTCTCCTTCTCGAGTCAAAACAATATCATTCAGTGCAATATCTTCCGCAATACATTCATCATTGTGAAATACCCGTCCGCGGAGCATCATGCGCTCATGGATCTCATAACGGTCCTCCAACAAGGCATCCAAAAGTTCTTTCGGATCACCCTCTCGTCCCATCTGTGTCAGATACCCAAGCGTACCCATATTGATACCGATGATCGGAAGTCCGCTTCCCGCCAGATCTCTGGCTGCACGGATCAAGGTTCCATCTCCGCCCAGAGTGATCACACACTCCGTTTCCGCCGGAACATCCTCGACAAACGTAAACGGACAACCCTTGGAGAATTCTCCGCTGGATGCCTTACATGCAGCGCCACGGGATTCTAAATAATCCACGATCTTCAGCTTCATATCCACTGCGTCCTTTTTGCCTTCATTGACAATGATATAAAAATGCTTCATATTATTTATCCAGTGTTTCGTGTGCCTTTTCTACTGTTTCTTTTGCGCCGATCGCGTCATTTGTAAATGTCGTACCATCTGTACAATTTCTCAAATGAAGGAGATATTCGATATTTCCTTCCGGTCCTTTGATCGGAGAAAATTCCAGATGAAGTGCTTCAAAGCCGATGCTTCCTGCAAATGCTGCCACCATTTCAATCACTTCCAGATGCACGCTCTTCTCACGAACAACGCCTTTCTTTCCTACCTTCTCTCTGCCGGCCTCAAACTGCGGTTTGATCAGGCAGACAACCTCGCCGTCCGGCTCCATCAATGCCTTAACCGGTCCGAGCACTTTAGTCAGAGAAATAAAGGACACATCAATAGAAACGAACTGAATCCGGTCTGCAATATCCTCCGGAGTCACATAGCGTATGTTTGTTTTTTCCATGCAGACTACACGCTCATCATTTCTCAGTTTCCACGCCAGCTGACCATGGCCCACGTCTACAGAATATACTTTTACTGCACCATTCTGCAGCATACAATCCGTAAAACCACCGGTGGATGCACCAACGTCCATACACACTTTTCCATCCAATGTCGCTCCAAAATGAGTCATTGCTTTCTCTAATTTCAGACCGCCGCGGCTCACATATTTTAATGTATTACCGCGCACTTCAACCTGCGCGGTCTCTTCAAATGTAGAACCGGCTTTGTCTTCTTTTTGTCCGTCTACATAAACGATGCCGGACATAATGATCGCTTTCGCTTTCTCTCTGGACTCCGCCAGGTTCTTTTTTACCAACAGAACATCCAAACGTTCTTTCATATTTTACTGCTCCTTCTATTTCACAACTGCAGTCGGTCTCGTATTCTGGATTCCGCATTCCCCTAAAACCGGAACAATCTGACGAATCACAGAATCACTGTCGATTCCAAGCATTTCTCTAAGCGCAGTCACATTTCCATGCTCTACATACGCATCCGGAAGCGCCACCTGGATTACACGGATTCCCGGATAATTGTCATGAATATACTTTGTAATGCACATTCCCATGCCGCCTCGGAGCACGTTTTCCTCCATGGTCACGATCAGTTTATGCTTCTGGCAAAGCTGATCAATCATGGCTGTATCAAACGGCTTTACAAATCTGGCATTCACCAGAGTACATGCATACCCTTTATTTTTTAACTTTTCACGCACATGTTCGCCGGTACTTACCATGCTGCCAAGAGCAAACAGTGCAATGTCTTTCTCTTCGTAAAGCATTTCTGATTTTCCATACTCGATCGGTGCAAGAAATTCTTCCAGACCGCGATACGCCTGTCCTCTCGGATAACGAATCGCCAGCGGTCCTTCAAAATCCACACCAAACTCCAGCATGGATTCCAGTTCCCAAAGATTCTTTGGAGCCATAATGCTCATGCCCGGAACCAGACTGAGGAATGAAACATCAAAAATACCCTGATGTGTCTCGCCGTCACTGCCCACAAGACCTGCACGGTCAATGGCAAACAGAACTGGGAGTTCCTGAATACAAACATCGTGGAGCACCTGGTCATATCCTCTCTGTAAGAAGGAAGAATACACCGCCACCACCGGCTTTAATCCTGCAGAAGCCATACCGGCTGCCGATGTTACTTCGTGTCCTTCTGCGATTCCCACATCAAAGAAACGCTTCGGATATTCCTTAGAGAATTTCGTCAGACCGGTTCCGTCCGCCATCGCAGCCGTTAAAGCAACAACCTTCGGATTCTTCCCTGCAATCTCACACATTTTCTCTGAGAATATATCCGTATAGCTTGGATACTTCTTTTCTTTGATAGACTTTCCGGTCACCACATCAAAAGCATCCACACCATGAAATCTGGCTGGATTTTTCTCTGCCGGACCATAGCCTTTTCCCTTTTTTGTGATCACATGCACCAGCACTGACTTACGCATTCTTTTTGCTTCTTTTAATACCTGAACCATGGCACTCACATCATGTCCATCTATCGGTCCCAGATAAGTGATACCCATGTCCTCGAACAGCATTCCCGGTACGAAGAACTGTTTAATTCCGTTCTTCACCATGGAAACACCTGTTGCAATGCTCCTGCCGACACCCGGAATCGCATTCAGAGCATTCTCCACACCTTTTTTCAGCGCTGTATAGCCTTCTCTCGTACGTACACTGCCCAGATATTTGGACATACCACCTACGTTCGGAGAAATAGACATCTCGTTATCATTTAAAATAATGATAAAGTTTTTCTTCATCTGCGCCGCATTGTTCAGCGCCTCGTAAGCCATACCGCCGGTCAGAGCACCGTCACCGATGACGGAGATCACCGAATAATCCTCACCTAAAATATCACGCGCCTGGGCAATTCCGAGACCCGCGGAAATGGATGTGGAGCTATGGCCTGTATCAAATGCGTCATAAGGGCTTTCCTTGCGCTTCGGGAAGCCACTCATACCGCCAAACTGTCTTAAATCATTGAATCCGTCCCTGCGTCCGCTGAGCAGCTTGTGGGTGTATGCCTGATGGCCCACATCCCAGACGATCTTGTCCTTCGGAAGGTCGAATGCCAAATGGAGAGCTATCGTCAGCTCGACCACACCAAGATTCGATGCAAGGTGTCCTCCTGTCTTACTGATCTTTTCCAGTAAGAACTGACGGATTTCTTTTGCAAGGACCGGATAATCTTCTTCTCTTAATTTCTTAATGTCCGAAGACTGTTCTATTTTTTCAAGAAGCATTTCTCTACTCCTTTGTGTTTTTCCATTTAGTTTTCACGATGTACCAACATTTCAATCAGGTGGGAAAGAAATTCCTTCTCACCCGGAAGTCCCATGAGTGTGTCGCAGGCACGGTCCGAGATCATCTTCACATCCGCCTTTGCCTTCTCCAGTCCTTCCAATGTTACATACGTGGTCTTTTCATTCTTCTCATCGCTGAGAACCGGCTTTCCGAGAACTTCGGCAGTGCTCACCACATCCAGAATATCATCCTGAATCTGGAATGCAAGTCCAACATCCGCTGCGATAGACTCTACAACTTTTACCTGTTCCTCTGTCGCGCCCGCTAAAACTGCACCGATCATCATAGATGCCTCAAGCAGAGCACCTGTCTTTAATCGGTAAATGAAATCCAGCTTCTCTCTCGGAACCGGCTTTCCGGTCAGCTCCACATCTACGGTTTGACCGCCGATCATGCCATAAATACCTGTCTTCTGTGCCAGGATTCCCATTGCTTTCACAACTGCTGCCGCATCAGCACCTAACGCCAGCGCTTTCGCAGAAGTCTCAAATGCAAAGATCATCAGTGCATCGCCTGCCAGCACTGCCATATCGTAGCCGTAAACCTTCCATGTGGTCGGTTTTCCGCGGCGCAGCTCGTCATTGTCCATGCACGGAAGATCATCGTGGATCAGAGAAGAGGTATGGATCATCTCGATCGCAGCCATGAACGGCTCGATTTCCTTCCCTGTTCCACCAAACATCTTGTATACCTCATGCATAAGAAGTGGACGCAAACGTTTTCCGCCTGCCTGCATGCTGTAATTCATTGCCTCGAAAATCGTCTTCTGGTGACCTTCCTCTGCAGGCAGATAAGAGTATACGACCGCCTCAGTCTCTGCCACAGCTTTCTTGAAATCATCCTTAAAAATACTGTCCATTGTTCGTATCCTCCATTGATTCTCCACCGAGAACCAGAATCTGTTTTTCTATCTTCTCTATTTTCTCATTACAGCTCTTCACAAGCTTCATGCCTTCTTCATAGTTTTTAAACGCATCTTCGAGAGAACCCTTTCCGCTCTCCAGCTGGTCAATCAGAGCATCTAATGCAGCAAAAGTCTCTTCGATCGTCATCTCAGCAATATTCTGTTCTGTTGTTCCCATTACTATCTCCTCCAACTTTCTGCCTCTTCACTCTTATCAACTGTCGCTGTCAGTTTACCATCTGTTACCTGCACATGGATCATACTTCCCACAGGTGCCTGTTTCACAGACGCCAGACGTTCTCCGGATCCGTCAGTCACAAATCCGTATCCCTGACCAAGCTTTTTCAGTGGAGATAATCCCCAAAGTTTACCGCTTGCCAGAGCCAGACGCTTTTTATCCTGTTCCAGACGGCGTTCCATGATCCGCTCTAACAGATCCGCTTTCACAGTCACGCCACGCCTGTTATCCTCTATCATTTTCGTCAATCGACGGTTCATCGCATCTTCGATATCCGCCAGACGCTGTCTCTTTTCGTTGATGATCCGCTGCGGATGGTGAATCTGAATCTTTAATTCATCCCGTTTCAATCTTCCCTTGACAGAATCCAGGAAAAATCCC
Organism: Pilosibacter sp.; assembly: GCA_045658685.1. Classification (GTDB taxonomy): domain Bacteria; phylum Bacillota; class Clostridia; order Lachnospirales; family Lachnospiraceae; genus Pilosibacter. The sequence continues at coordinate 3,202 of JAZOVL010000208.1, read as the reverse complement.
ATTTCACGATTCAGCTTCCGCTTCCTTGCCTCCAAATCTGACAGGAACTGTCCGTAATCAAACACAGCCAGTTCTGCTGCCGCCGATGGAGTCGGAGCACGGAGATCCGCCACATAATCGGCAATTGTCACATCCGTTTCATGTCCGACAGCCGAAATCACCGGTGTCTCACATGCAAAAATTGCACGGGCAACATCCTCTTCATTGAATGCCCAGAGATCCTCGATGGAACCACCGCCACGCCCCACGATCAGAACATCCAGCCCCATAGCATCCAAAGTCCGGATTCCATGAACAATGCTGTCTTTTGCACCTTCGCCCTGTACCAGCGCCGGATATAATACTAACTGCACATAAGGATTGCGCCGCCTGCTGATATTGATAATATCGCGCACTGCGGCTCCTGTCGGTGCCGTCACAATTCCAACTCTTTTTGCATATTTCGGGATCGGACGTTTATACTGGGCATCGAACATTCCCATCTCTTCCAATTCCCGTAACAGTTTTTCAAATTTCACATAAAGGTCACCACGACCGGCCAATTCAATTTCCTGTGCATACAACTGATATTTACCGTCGCGTTCGTAAACATCGACTGTACCTTTTACGATGACTTGCTGCCCTTCTTCCAGTCGGAACTGCAGTCCTCGTCTCTGTCCGGCAAACATCACAGCCGCCAGCGTACCGCCACGATCCTTCAATGTGAAATAAATATGGCCGGAAGTATGATATTTGCAGTTGGAAACTTCCCCCTTCACCGAAAGCCGGCGAAGAAGGAAGTCCTGTGAAAACATATTTTTAATATACGAATTGACCTGCGTTACAGAATATACTCCTGCCATACCCTGTCTCCTCTGACCGGATAACTCCGGCCACAAAGTCTCTTACACCAGCTTTGCTAAAATTCCGTTTACGAAAGCCGGAGCGTCATCGCCGCCGAATTTCTTTGCCAACTCAACTGCCTCGTTGATCGCTACTTTCTCCGGAATTTCCTCATCATGTTTTAACTCATATACAGCCAGACGCAGAATTGCCAGCTCAACGGTTCCCATTCTGTTGGTCTTCCAGCCTTCCGCAACCTTATTGATCTCCTCATCCAGTTCCGGAATCGCAAGCATGATCTTCTCTGCTCTTTCTTCTAACTGTTTCTTCTCTTCATCGTTTAAAGTTACATCATGGAGCACCTCATCGACTCCGTCTTTGTTTGTCACATCTTCGACCGGCGCATCAAAGTAACGCTCTAACTGCTCGTTCTTTTCCTCTGCCGGATAAAAATCCTGACAAAACAGCATCTTAAAACAATGTTCTCTTGCTTCTCTTCTGGTCATTGGGTTACCTCCATTTATCATAGCCGCTTGGCCCATTCAGGGGCTCTCAAAGCATAGTTATCTATCTTCAGATTATACAGTAAAATGTATAATTCCACAAGAGGTTATTTACCACGCCGCTACAATGCCGTCAGCTCTCGGCTCCGACGCACCACACAGCACGCCTTCCTCATTTCGCCAGATGATCTGACCACGGCCAAAGGTAATATTTTCTGCAGCCACGCTGATCTCATGGCCGCGTCTCACTAATTCTTCCGTCACTGCATATGGGAAACTGCGCTCTACCAAAATCTTCTTTCCACCAGTCCACTGCCATCTCGGAGCATCCAACGCCTCCTGCGGGTTCATCATAAAATCAACCGTATTCATAACCACCTGCACATGCGCCTGTGGCTGCATTGGTCCACCCATGATTCCAAACGGTCCCACTGCCTCTCCATCTTTAGTAAGGAACGCAGGGATAATGGTATGGAATACTTTCTTGCCCGGGCCTAAGCAGTTTGCTTCTCCGTCATTTAATGAGAAGCTTGCACCACGGTTCTGTAAAGAAATACCGGTTCCCGGAACTACAACGCCGGAACCAAATCCCATATAGTTACTCTGAATGTAGGAAACCATGTTGCCCTCACCATCAGCAGTACATAAATAAATCGTTCCGCCACTGTTCGGCTTACCTGGTTCCGGCTCCTGCGCCACATCCGAAATCAGCGCACGACGCTCTGCTGCATATGCATCACTGAGCATATCGTCCGTAGACACGCGCATGTAACGCTTATCTGCCACATACTGCTTTCCGTCCGCGAACGCCAGCTTCATTGCCTCCAGCTGTTTATGGAATGTGTCCGCACAATCACGGCAGCTATAGTCAAAGCCTTTCAAAATATTGAGCGCCATGAGAGCGATGATTCCGTCTCCGTTCGGCGGAATCTCCCAAACATCGTAACCTTTGTAATTGACATGAATCGGATCAACCCATTCACACCAGTAAGCATTCAGATCTTCTTTTCTAATGAAACCACCGGTCTCTCTGGAAAATGCATCGATTTTCTCCGCCAGCTCGCCCCTGTAAAATGCTTCTGCACCAGTCTCCGCAATTTTTTCCAATGTATTGGCATGGTCTTTCAACTGTACCATGCTTCCCGGATTCGGAACCTTTCCATCCGGAGCAAATGTCTCAAACCAGCCACGGTGACAATCATCTTTCAGAATTTCTTTGAACTGCTTGTAGGCTTTTTGCCAGGAATATGCTGTCAGAGGCGTCACTGGATATCCTTCTCGTGCATAGCTGATCGCCGGTTTCAACACTTCCGTCAGCGGCAAACGACCAAACGTTCTGGAAAGTTCTGCCCATGCGGAAGGTGCACCCGGGACCATAACCGGAATCCAGCCACGCTGCGGCATTTCTGTGTGTCCAAGTTCTCTGACTTTCTCTGCGGAGATCGCCATCGGAGCTTTTCCGCTGGCATTCAGACCGTGGAGTTTTCCTTTTGTCCAGACAAGCGCAAAGGCGTCTCCGCCGATACCATTAGCCGTCGGCTCCAGAACTGTCATGCACGCTGCTGTCGCGATCGCTGCGTCAATGGCATTTCCTCCTGCTTTGATAATATCAAGACCTGCCTGAGCAGCCAGCGGCTGACTGGTACAGACCATTCCACGACGAGCGTAGACCACACTTCTTCTCGACGGGTAACTGTATTTTAATGCATCATAATTCATCTTTTGTTCCTCCTGTGATGTAAAGCATTCGCCGTATGCATCTCTAAACACTAAAACCCATCTAAGAGCAAGCTCTCGGATGGGTTTTACTGCCTATATCTGCGCATGGCTCATTGCTTCGCGCCTAGTCTTCGATATTGATTCCTGCAATCTTGATG
>JAZOVL010000207.1:0-4433 GCA_045658685.1 Pilosibacter sp. | reverse complement strand
TACTGAGAGCCTGCATTATCTCCCAAAATCGCTCCTATCATTCCCATAGAATCACCTTCTCACATACATGGCCGGACATATCATTACATTCTCCGCACTGATGTCAGCACCCGGATATAAGCCGCCGTCCGGTCTCACCACACACATACTCAATTTTTCGAGCCTTCCATACGAACGCAGCCACCAGACTCCATTGCCATTCGCATCTGCATATGCTCCATTCTTTTTCGCATAAGGAGACGGTTTTCGAATCCATGCGCTTTTCTCTTTTGCAAATTCTCTTATCTCCTCTTCACTCAGAAGAAAGATGGTTTCTATCGTCTTAAAACGTTCCGGTTCGTCTTTTGTCAGCCCCTTTACATTTTCAACCTCAACTTCGCAAATTTTTTGTTTTTCCTCTTCATCAAAAGCAGAAACAAATTCATTACAAAGCCAATTTCTGATCTCACTGCTTTCCCAGTATACCTTTGAAAAGGATTCCTTATAAGGCATCGCCTTCAATCCGCACTTTGAGAGCAAAAGCATTTTATCAGCTTCAAGGGATAACACTTCCCATTCTATGGGTAAAATTTCTCCGTCTTCCCCCTGCGGCCACCGTCCCATTTTTACATCAGCAGTTTTGATTACTTCTTCTGCTGTCTCTTTTGCTGACTTGATTGCATGATAAAGACCTTCTCCACTCTCGTATCGGTTTGTTCCGCAGAAATCGCCCGCTCCATGACATGCGATCTGCATATACGGAAGATAATTTACATTTCCACACACCGCACCAATTGGCTCACGTACTGTTTCATACTCTGTAAAATTCCCACCAATATATTTCTCTTTTAATTCACAAAATCTTTGTTTCATATTTGCGTCCGGTCTCTGGCACCAGAATCCCGTATTCCAGGTGCCATTGCTTACCGGTATGGCCCAGAAATAATCCGGTGTTTTTTCATCTTCATACCAGAAATATACTCTGTCCTCCACAAGATTCGAGGTACCTTTGATTATTTCAGAGATTCCCATCGTCTGTTTCGACATCGGTGCTGCTTCCAAACCCCGCTGAAAAATATTCATCTTCCCATGCCCGCAAGCGCCGCTTGCGAATATTATTTTTTTCGCAGAATATCCTTCCACCGCAATGCCTTCTGAAGTGGAAACGATCTCTTTTACCTCTGTTGAGAACTGAATATCTGCCCCCTGTGCCAGCGCTTCATCAAGCAATGTCTGATCTAGTGTTTTTCGATATGCCCCGATGCCAAAATCCTCTTCTGCATAGGTAAAACAATGTTCTTTTTCACCTTTTATCGTCATGCAGGATCTGACTTTCAGTGCATCCTTTTTCAAAGCTTTGGAAATATCAATTCCCATTTGAAGCAGCAATTCCCGTGCTCTGTTTGGAAGAAATCCTCCGCAGATCTTTTCTCCGATTTCCGGTCTCTTCTCTAAAATCAGACATTTCTTCCCCGCACGCGCCAATAGATAAGCGCAGACAGAACCTGCCGGTCCGGCTCCCACCACAATAACATCATATGTCATCAGAATTTACCTCCATGAAATTTCCCGGACTCTTCCAGAATTGTTTCCAAAGAGATTACCGGAACACCGCACTTTTCTGCCAATGCAGTATGGTATTTATGTTCACGACGCACGTCCGTCATGATCAGCGCCTCTACCTCCGGCCATTTCTCTTCCAGTGAAAGTACAGGAACGTCAAATACAAGGGCGTCATTTTCCAGATGCTTGTCTGCGATAAAAACTACTTCCACATCACTTCCAGCTGCTTTCAGGTCCTTCAGCATATAGGAAGTAAATACATTTCTTCCATAAATGCCAATTTTATGGAACTTATGTACTTTAAAGTAATCTGCAGCTGCATGGACATCTCTTTCTTCCTGAAGAATCCATGGAATTGCTGCAAAACTCAATACCGGATATTTTTCTTCTTTAAATACGTACTCATTCAGCTGATTGCAATGGCGGCATCCCAATCTGCGGATACGTCCTTTTTCCACTGTTTTTTTCTTAATATTCCGGTAAGTGATCTCTTTTCTACATTTGAAACAACGTGCAGTAAGCGTTACGTATTTTTCAGACTGTTCCTCAACTTTAATGACCGTTCCTCGATTTGCTGTTTCCGCATATTTTAAACGAGCTATTTCACCGATTGCCTGATAATCTTCATCTGACAGCTCTGTAATATTCAGGTTCCACTCTCCTTTTTCGATAAATGTTTCCTTATCCGGAATTCTTCCATTTTCACAGGCATTCAGGAAATAGCGGCTTCCCGGATAAGTCTGAATATATCCAAAGTTCGTAATTGGCTGTGTACCATAACTGTCGGTATGATTTTGACACCAGCTTAACGAATCTCTCATGGTCGCAAAGGTTTCCGTCTCGGCTCCGAAAATCAGATTTCCGGAACAGCCCACCTGATATTTGTAGGCAGTCTGAAGTGCATTTTCAATGGTTTCCCTTTTCAAATATTTCTGCATATTTTCCAAAACCACATCAGACATACTCTCGATTCCAAAACAGGCACCCACGCAGCCGGAATCTTTCATGGCTTCAATGATTGTTTCCGTGTAAGTCTCTGCCCGCATCTGACAGGCCCATGCCAGATTGTAAGGTTTGATTCGCTCGCAGAACTCCAACACCCTTTTTTGATTGATGCTAAAGCATTCGTCTACCAGCGCAATTCCATTGATATTGTATTTTTCAACCCACATATCCAATTCTTCAAAGAAATTATCAAGGCTTCTTCCGCGATATTTATTTCCCATCGGATGAAAACAAAAACTGCATCTGTATGGACAGGAACGGGATAACATCATCGGCATCAGACGTGGATTGTCATGGTAATAGCCATAGTAGTTGTACCATCCTTCCACTTCCTGGCGATCCAGATAAGCTTCCATATTCAGTCCTTCATAAGACGGAAACGGAAGGGTGTCCACATCTGCCACCGGCTGTCTGGGTTCTGTGGCCATATATTCTCCATCTTCTGTACGATATACAATTCCTTTTACTTCAGATGCCTCTTTTCTGCCTTCGATCACCTCACAAAGCTCACAGTTTGTGATTTCCCCCTCTCCGATCACTGCATAATCCACACCTGTCATTCTCGAAAACAACACCGGTTCAGAAGCAAATCCACCACCACCACCTACAAGAATAATATCCGGATTTGCCTTTTTCGCGGTCTCGTATACAAGCTTCAGCACTTGATACTCACTGGTGAGTCCACCGCACAAAAGCACATCAATCTGCTTTTCTTTAATGATTTCCTGTAACTGCTGATAAGGATCTTTATCAGCAAACATCATATTGAATCCTTCCACATCATATCCTGCCGCTCTCATTGCTCCGTTTATATAGGCAATCCCGATTGGCATACAGAAATCATCTCTTTCATCATATTCAGGAATCGTCTGTATTACTAATAAATATCTCATTTCCTTTTCTCCTTACCCAGCAACATACCTGCCGTTTCTAATTCTTTCTGGATTTCCAATCCCTGCGGACACTTCTTCTCACATTTTCCGCAATTCATACATGCATCTGATGGGACGCTGTACTTCTCACAATATTTTTCAAACTCCTTCTTCGCAAACGTATGGAGTCCGTAAACTCTGAAGCAATTCACAAGATACAGTATTTTGGGTATTTCTATCTTTGCGGGACATGGCTGACAGTAGCCGCATCCGGTACAATACAATTCACTCAATTCCGCTAACCTTTTTGCTGCCTCATTGATGCGTTTTGCGCTCACTGACTTATTACAGGAAATTTCATCTGCAAGTGCGGCATTGTCGTCAATCATTTTCAATGATGACATTCCGGAAAGTGTACAGTCCACATTCTGATTTTCCATCACATAACGCAGTGCCAGTTCACTTGTGGGAACCATTTCACTTTCTCCAAGTTTCTGCCCCAGTGCCGATGGCCAGGCAAGTCTTCCTCCCGCAACCGGTCCCATTACCATAGTTCCTATTCCGCGTTCTCGTGCAAATACCAGAACTTCTGCGTTCTTCCGATCCAGCAGATTATACTGGCAAAGCACTGCATCAAATCCTATCCCATACGCCTCCGCCTGTTCTAATATGGAACAAATATTTTCCGGTGAATCATGCACCGACACCGACATCCGGCGAATCAGTCCCTCCTCTTTCGCCTTCTGTCCTTCCTTCAACAAATCCAACGGAACGATTACATTTTCAAAAAGTTCTCTGCTAATTCCCCAAAACAAATAATTGTCCAGATAATCTGTCTGCATCTCGGTAAGAGAACGTTCCAGCCAATAGCGGTAATCGTTGGCTTTCTTCACTTCCTGCAGTGGAATTTTAGAGGACAGCATAACTTCTTTTCGAAATGGTCTGACTGCCTTTCCTACAATTTGTTCACATTTCCTATCACAATATGCAGGTGCACAGTCGAAATAATTGATC
>JAZOVL010000206.1:0-8685 GCA_045658685.1 Pilosibacter sp. | reverse complement strand
CCTCACAAATGAAAACTGATATGATAAAAAGAGTATATTTTTGAAGAATAGGGGCATTGATAGATGGAGATTCGCTATCCTAATTATTATAAGAAGTTTCACTGTATCGCAGGGGCTTGTCCGGATACCTGCTGTGCAGGCTGGGAAATTCCAGTGGACAGGGCCAGTGAGAAACGGTATCGTGAGGAGTACAGACAAAGGGAAATTCAGAATAAAGAATTTGCCCGCAAATTAAAGAAGCATGTGAAGCAAGGGCGGATCATCAGCGAAGATAGGACATGCCCGTTTTTAAATCAGGATGGACTTTGCGAAATGTATATCGAACTGGGACCTGATTCGCTTTGCCATACTTGTGCCCGTCATCCGAGACATTTGGAAGACTATGGAAATCTGCATGAGGTTGTTTTGCTGCTTTCCTGTCCGGAGGTAGCGCGACTGGTCTTGAAGGAAAATGACGGAGGATTTTATGTGAGAAATCTTCCGGAACGTCAGGGAAATACAGATGGAATCGATCAAGAGTGGTTGGAAATTTTATTGGAGACACGAGAGTTGATCTGGAAATGGAATTCAAATGAGGAGATGACGGCAAATGAAAGTATGCTGCTTTCTGTGTCATTGGCGCATGATTTGCAGAGAAGACTCTTGAAACATGATCATACAGGCATGCGGCAGATTCTGGAGAGATATAATACTTCGGAAATTATAATAAGGTTCCTGAAACAGTGGGACGCGAAAAAGCATTCAGGAGGAGAAACGTCTGTGCGTTTCATTCTCATGTTTGATTTTATGGAAGAGTTTTCCGAATTAGAAACCATCTGTCGCGATTGGCCGAAAATGTTGGAGTCTTGTCGGTCAGCGTTATATCATTCCAATGACAGCCGTCAAAGATATTTGGAAACGCGTGGTCATATGGCGGCAGTGCGACCGGAAGCCGAGCAAGACAAACGAAAACTATTTGAGTATTTCACTTACTCTTTTGTGCTCTCGGCGTTGTACGATGAGGATTTGTTAACCAAAGTAAAGATGGCAGTCCTTTGCACGATTGCGGTTGAAGAATTGTATACATCGGCAAAAAAATGGAGTTTGGAGCAACGTGCACATATCTGCCATGCGATTGCCAGACAGATTGAAAATTGTGATGAGAATCGTGCACAGTTAGAAACATTTTTAAAACAGGAGCAGTTTGGTTCGCGAAGAATCATCAACGCATTACTTGAATCGGAGGAATAAATTTTTTTGCCACAGAACTGCCACGACAAAATCTCTGAAACTATTTGTATTATTTACCTTGTCTATGTTATACTAATCATATATAATGCTTTTTATGCGCTTTTAACAAAAAAGGAGTAACAATGACAGGGATTTATGATTTAGTAATTTTGGGTTCCGGACCGGCTGGTCTTGGAGCTGCGATATATGCTCAGCGAGCAGAACTGAAAACTTTAGTGATTGAAAAAGAGATGGTCAGTGGAGGCCAGGTGCTGACCACATATGAAGTTGACAACTACGCAGGCCTTCCGGGGATTGGTGGTTTTGATCTCGGCATGAAGTTCCGCGAGCATGCGGACAAGCTCGGTGCCGCATTTGCGGAGGATGTGGTTCTTCGAATTGAAGAAGCGGACATGGCTGAGCTGGATCAGGTTCAGGCAGCGGAAGCAGGAAACAGTTTGAAAAAGATTGTTGGTGAAAAAGAGAGTTATTATGCCAGAACCGTGATCATTGCGACCGGTGCACAGCACAGAAAGCTGGGTGTTCCGGGCGAAGAGGAACTGGTAGGAATGGGAGTTTCTTATTGCGCGACTTGTGACGGAGCATTTTTTAAGAATAAAGTGACAGCCGTGGTAGGCGGCGGCGATGTGGCGATCGAGGATGCGATCTTCCTTGGAAGAATTTGCGAAAAGGTTTACTTGATTCATCGTCGTGACGAGCTTCGCGGTGCAAAGAGCCTGCAGAAGAAACTTATGGAAATGAAAAATGTGGAAATTCTTTGGGATACCGTGGTGGATTCCATCAACGGAACATTCAAAGTGAGCACATTGAGCCTTTCTAATAAGAAGACAGGCGAGCAGAAAGAAATCGCTGTAGACGGTGTATTTATTGCAGTCGGTATTTCTCCGAATACGGAGGAATTTAAGGGAGTTATCGAAATGGACAATGGTGGATACATTGTGGCCGGGGAAGACGGAATAACTTCTGTTCCGGGCATTTTTGCGGCCGGCGATGTGCGAACAAAGCAGCTCCGACAGATTATTACGGCTGTAGCCGATGGTGCAAATTGTGTGACCAGTGCAGAGCGTTATTTAAATGAACAGTAAAAGATAGATTGCAATTCAGTAATCAGGGGACGATAGAGAAAAAGGGGAATGATGCGAATGAATTTTGCAAAGAAAGTACTGGCAGCAGGTTGTCTTTTTACCATGTTGGCGATGCCGATCGTGTCTTATGCGAGTCCGGCTCAGACAAGTCCAAGAACGGGAGTTCCGACGGTATCCGTCACTGCTTCCAAGTACTCAAATGTGGCAATTTCCAGAGTAAGTAATTACGTAAATGTGAGAACACAGGCAAATACAACCAGTGAGATCGTTGGTAAGATTTACAACAATTGCGCAGCAACGATCCTGGCGACCGTGGACGGCGAAGGTGGCAAATGGTACCAGATTCAGTCCGGAACCGTAAACGGTTACATAAAAGCCGAATATTTTATTACCGGTTCTGCAGCGGAGAAGATCGCGAAGGAAATTGGAACTGTGTATGTGACGATCAACACAACAACATTAAGATTAAGAGAAAAAGCGAGCACAGACAGTAAGACTCTGACTTTGCTTTCCAGAGACGCAGAGTACATTGCGATCGGAGAAGAGGGTGACTTCGTACAGATTGAAGTCGATGCTTCTTTAAGTGGTTATGTACATAAAGATTATATTCAGGAAACGGTTGAGTTTGACAGTGCAGTAAGTCTTCTGGAAGAGCAGCAGCAGAAGGAAGAGGCAGACCGTATCAAGAAAGAAGCGGAAGATGCGATTGCGGCATTGAATCAGTTGAAGGCTCAGACTCCGGCGGAGACGACACCGACTCCGGAAGTTCCGGCTGAACAGCCGATCGTAAATCAGGCTCCGGCGACGGAAAATCCGACAGCAGTTGAAACAACTGCTCCGAGCGGAGGTGCAAGCACAGAAAGCAGCGCTCCGTCCGCAGTACCATCCGCAGTGATAGCGGCAAATCCGAACAGTGCAGGTCAGCAGGATGTGACAACATCTGCTCCGACAATGGAGCCGGTGCAGACGGAGACAAAAGAATCTGCTAAGACAGAGGGTCCGGGCAGTGCAGATAATACAGGCAATTCCAATGGTCCTGGCGGTCAGACAGGTCCGGGATCCAATGGGCCGACGGTAAGCGATACGCAGGGACCTGCAGGTCCGGGAGCTCCAGCGGTACAGAATCAGGCAGCACAGAGTGTTAACAATGCAGAGCTGACATCCGCGACCAGAACTGCCATCGTTGCATATGCAAAACAGTTCCTTGGCAATCCATACGTATATGGTGGTACAAGCCTGACAAACGGTGCAGACTGTTCTGGTTTCACCATGAGAATTTTTGAGCATTTCGGTATCGATACCGGACGCTCTTCCAGAGATCAGGCTGCGAAGGCGAAGACGATTCCGATCAGCGATATTCAGCCTGGCGACCTGTTGTTCTATGCGAGCGGAGACTACATCAACCATGTAGCTCTCTATATTGGCGGCGGACAGATCATTCACGCAAGTAACTCAAAGACAGGAATCATTATTTCTACAGCTTACTACAGAACACCGTACAAGGCTGCAACATTCCTGAATTAATTACATGGAGGGTATAGGGGTATGAACGAAATTGGTGTATTTGACATCCTTGGACCAAATATGATCGGTCCGTCCAGTTCTCACACAGCAGGTGCTCTGAGAATTGCATTTATCGCAGGAAAGATGGTAAGCAAGCCGGTGTCCGTAAAATATGTGCTTTACGGTTCCTTTGCCCGCACTTACCGTGGTCACGGTACAGACCGCGCGTTAGTAGCAGGTATCCTTGGCTATCAGACAGATGACGAGAGAATCCGTGACTCTTTCGAACATGCGCATGCGGCAGGTGTAAGCTTCGAGTTCATTGAGAACTTCACAGAGACAGACGTGTATCCGAACACAGTAGACGTTTATGTAACAGATGAAAGCGGTGCAGAGGTTTCTCTTCGCGGAGAGTCCATCGGAGGCGGCAACGCAGTGATCACAAAATTAAACGGTGTAGATGTGGAACTGACAGGTAACTACAATACATTAGTAATCGAGCAGATCGACAAGAAGGGTGTTCTTGCATTCTTGACAACCGTATTAAGTGCCAACGACATCAACATCGGTACCGTTCGTCTGTTCCGTGAAGGCAAGGGTAAGAAGGCAACGACAATCATCGAAGTTGACTCTGAGATTCCGACACAGGTGACTGCTGCACTCTACAGCATGGATGCAGTTAAGAATGTAATTATCGTGCCGAGAATCAAAATGGATTAATAGGGGGAACGGAAATGAATTTTACGAATGGTGCACAGCTTTTAGATTATTGTGAGAAAAACAATAAAAAGATTTCCGAGGCAATGTTCGAGCGTGAGGTAACCCACCTTGAGGCTGACCCGGAAAGAACCATGGAAAAAATGAGAAAAGCTTATTCCATCATGAAAGGCTCTGTTAAGAAGCCGTTGGAAGAAGATATTGTCAGCATGGGTGGCATGATCGGCGGCGAGAGCAAAAAGCTCCACACACTGAGAGCTGAAGGTAAGAACCTTTGCGGTTCCGTTGTTTCTAAAGCAATCGCGTATGCGATGGGTGTTCTGGAAGTAAATGCCTCCATGGGTCTGATCGTAGCAGCTCCGACAGCAGGTTCCTCCGGTGTTATTCCGGGCGTTCTCTGCACGATCCAGGAGGAATATGGATTCAGCGATGAAGAAATCGTTCAGGCATTATTCAATGCGGGCGGCATCGGTTACCTGATCACAAGAAATGCGACAACAGCAGGAGCTGAGGGTGGATGCCAGGCAGAGGTTGGTTCTGCAAGTGCGATGGCTGCATCTGCGGTGGTTGAGCTCTTCGGCGGTACACCGAGACAATGTATGGATGCCGCTTCTCTTGCAATCGTAAATATCCTCGGTCTTGTTTGTGATCCGATCGGTGGTCTTGTAGAGAATCCGTGTCAGAACAGAAATGCAATGGGCGCTTCCAATGCGCTGGTTGCGGCAGAGTTAGTTCTTGCAGGTATCAAGAGTATTACTCCGATCGATGAGACAATCGAAGTAATGTATGCAGTTGGCAGATCCATTCCGTCTGAGCTTCGTGAGACATCTATGGGCGGTCTTGCAGTGGCAAAGAGTGCTTGCGAGACATGCAAAGCATGTGCGGAGAAACGCAAGAAAAATTAATAATTGTGTAGATTTGGTCCTCGGTTTTGCCGGGGACCTTTTCAACTATAATGGGCGTGATTGAACCGTTGGTCCATAGACAAAAAATCAATTTTGTTGTATCATAAAAATTTATGGAAAAATAATCCAATTAGAATCAGTTTTGCAATCAGAGCGCTATCGAAACTCCAGTAAAATGTTGAATACAAAAATGATTCAACAGGTGGTGAATTACGAGATGCCAATACTAAAGACAAAGGATGGCAGAAAGAATCTGATCGGATTAAAATTGATTCAGCTGAGAGAGCGGAAAGGAATGTCGCAGCGGGATCTGGCAAAAGCATTTCAGTTGATTGGATGTGATATCGATCAGAATGTCATTACAAGAATCGAGACAGGAAAACGAAAGGTAACAGACATGGAGATCTGGGCGATCACAATCGTGTTTGGTGTTACCGCAGGAGAACTGTTTGATTCGAACGAGATTGATGAGGTTTTTGTGCGATAACGCAAGAGGAAAGAATCCCATTCACGGGATTCTTTTTTTGTGCTATACTTTGAGTGACTAAGAGATTCGGAGGACAAATCATTGAGGAAAGTTCTTTTAGGAAATACAGGGATTGAAGTAAGTATTGCAGGATTCGGAATCCTGCCTCTGGGACCGAGTCAGTTGGCGCTGTCGATTGATGAAGGAGCGAAAATAATTCGCTATGCGTTTGATCATGGAATGAACTTTATTGATACCGCACAGTATTATCGAACCTATCCGTATATTAAGAAAGCGTTGGATGGAGGAGACTATGATCATGTGGTTATTTGCTCGAAATGTCTGGAAGATGATTATGACAGCATGATGGAGGCAATTGAAGAGGCTCGTGCAGAACTGGGGCGCGAGGTCATCGATATTTTCCTGATGCATGAAGTGCGTTCCGGACAGCTTGAGGAACGAAAAGGGGCGTGGCAGGCATTGAAAGACGCAAAAGAAAAGGGACTGGTTCGTGCGATCGGTCTGTCCACCCACCATGTCGATATTACATGGGCGGCAGCAGAGATGGAGGATCTGGATGTGGTCTTTCCATTGATCAATTACGCAGGTCTTGGAATCCGCCGCGGCGATGCATTTGCAACCCGAGAGGAAATGATGGAAGCAATTTGCGCCTGTCATCAGGCGGGAAAAGGTGTTTTCTCCATGAAAGCGTTTGGAGGCGGCAGTCTGACTGCACACTATCAGGAAGCGTTGAATTATGTATTCTCCAAACCGGAGATTGATTCGGTGATGGTCGGATTTGGAAAAATCCGCGAAGTCGATGATCTGTTATCTTATCTGGATGGAACCATGGATCCAGAATACAACCCGGATATTTCAATGAAGAAGGTCCACATCAATCATGAAGATTGTGAGGGTTGTGGATCTTGTAAAGCTGCATGTCCGGCCGGCGCCATTTACTATAATAAGGAAAATGGCCTTGCAGAGGTGGATCATGACAAGTGTCTGACCTGTGGTTATTGCAGTCCGGTATGTCCGGTCAGAGCGGTGATCATGTATTAAGTAAAGGCTGGCTGCTCTTTATTGACAAGAAAAATACACAGACGTAAAATAGAATCAGGAAAATAAACGTGATACGCACCTCGGAACGGAGAGTGCAGAAATGAGGTTAGTATGATCAATACAATTGCAACAAAAGCGGTTGACCAGAATGCGGAAATCCTTACAGATCTTGCAAAAAAGATCTGGGAATATCCGGAAACTGCGTTTAATGAAGTGAAAGCATGTGAATGGACTGCAGAAGTACTGAAAAATGCAGGATTTGATGTGGAAGTCGGATACTGTGGTATGCCGACAGCAATCCGTGCCACATGGGGAAAAGGTGCTCCGAAGATTGGTTTCCTCGGTGAATACGATGCACTTCCGGGTTTAAGCCAGAAAGTAAGCACAGAGAAAGAGCCGGCCGTTGCGGGTGCTCCGGGTCAGGGATGTGCTCATAACCTGTTGGGCGTTGCATGTGTAGGCGCGGCCCTCGGTATGAAAGCAGAATTGGAGGCAACAGGAAAGGAAGGAACTGTTGTATTTTACGGCTGTCCGGCAGAAGAGGTGTTGACAGGAAAGGCATTTATGGCACGTGAGGGTGCATTCGCAGATTTAGATGCAGCATTTTCCTGGCATGGTTCCACAACAAACCATGTGACGCTTGGCACGATGACAGGACTCAATAGTGCAGTATTCCATTTCCATGGAATCACAGCTCACGCAGGCGGAGATCCGCACAACGGACGTTCTGCGCTGGATGCAGTAGAAATCACAAACATCGGTGCAAACTATCTTCGTGAGCATGTGACCAGCGATGTTCGAATCCATTATGTGATCAAAGAAGGCGGTACAGCTCCGAATATCGTTCCAGATAAAGCAAGCGTTTGGTATTATGTGCGTGCGATGAGTCGTGAAGCGGTGGAAGATACTTACAGACGCCTTGTAAAATGTGCAGAAGGTGCAGCTCATATGACAGAAACAAAACTGGAGATTGAGTTCAAGGGTGGCTGCTACAATACTCTGAATCCGGTACTTTTGACAAATCTTACCCATGATGTGATGGAGCAGATCGAGCTTCCGCAGTGGACAGAAGAAGAGATGGAATTCGCAGAGATCCTGAACAGCAAGAGCCAGCAGTATGAATTTATCAAATCTAAAGGCTTACTGGAAAACGGACCACTCTGTACATTTGTATCTCCGGTACTCAATGAAGACGGTTATGGTTCCACAGACGTTGGTGATGTTATGCATATCGTACCGTGCGTACAGCTTATGACTGCAACCTGCAACCTTGCAGCTCCGGGCCACAGCTGGCAGATCACAGCATGTGCAGGTATGAGTATCGGTATGAAGGGTATGCTTTACGGTTCCAAGGTTATGGCAGCAACAGCCATGAAGATGGTAGAAGATCCGGAGATCATTGTGAAAGCCAAAGAGGAATTTGCAAAGCAGATGAACGGAAAGACTTACAAATGCCCGATTCCGAAAGAAATTCCGGTTCCGCAGCCGGAGGGATGCTAAGTAAAGTGTGGATTTAGGTTAGTAAAAATAAAATAGAGGTATCTGTAGAAAGTTCCCGTACTATCTCAAAAACGAAGTGAAGCTCAGTCGTTCAGCCTATCATTTGAGATATGTACGGGATTTTCTATCAGATACTTTTTTATTTTTCTAAACCTAAATACAGTAATTAGCTTGTCAAAATCTCCGATTGGGACAGAAAAACAAAAAGGTAGGCTTT
>JAZOVL010000205.1:0-2198 GCA_045658685.1 Pilosibacter sp. | reverse complement strand
GGTGACTATGAGACCCCCGATGGTACCTGTCAGCGTGATTACCTGCATGTTGTGGACCTGGCTGTTGGCCATCTGAAGGCTCTGGAATATGCTGCAGGCCATGAGGGTGCTGTGGCCATCAATCTGGGTACAGGCAAAGGTATTTCTGTCCTGGAACTGGTGAATGCTTTCCAGAAGGTCAATGACATCGAACTGCCTTATGTGATCGGTCCCCGCCGCGATGGAGACCTGCCTGCTTTCTGGGCAGACGCAACGAAGGCCAAAGAACTCCTGGGCTGGGAAGCAGTCCATACAGTTGAAGATATGTGCCGCAGTTCCTGGCAGTTTGCCAAGAATGCGTCCATATAGATATCTCTTTCCAATCTTAAACGGGTATCCCGGGTCCTGGGATCCGGGATATTCGTTTTTTAGAATCAATGTATCCCTTCAGGATATGATTGACTATGAAATGCGGTACATTTAAAATAGAGACATGTAATGCAACTTGTAAAAGGAGGAAAAAAGTATGCAGTGGGAACAACTTCTGAGTGATGCGCATTATACGAATCATGACGGTCAGGACCGAAAGTCCTTCCGCAATGATTATGATACCATTATCTGCAGTACGCTCTTTCGCAGACTCCAGGACAAAGCACAGGTATTTCCTCTGGATGAAGATGACTATGTCAGAACACGACTGACACATTCGCTGGAGGTTTCTGCCATCGGAAAAAAGCTGGGAGAGTATGTGTTTCGCAGGCTGAAGAAAGAAAACAAGGATCCCTGGTTCTTGACACATACAGAGAAGGAATTTTCAGATGTTCTTCTGTGTGCCGGCCTTGTTCATGATATCGGCAATCCACCATTTGGCCACTTCGGTGAATATTCCATTCGGGAATGGTTCCAGAATAATCTTCATACTCTTCAGGTTGGAGAACGTCCAGTAACCGAAATACTGTCAAAATGGCAGATTCAGGACCTGCTTCACTTTGAAGGTAATGCACAGTCAATTCGTTTGCTTTCAAAGACACCATACCTGGGTGCTTATAATGGCTTTGATCTGTCCTACAGAGTCCTTGGCAGTATCATCAAATATCCTGTTTCCTCTGAGGCGCTATCTGCGAGCCGGTATAAAAAGATTGGCTATCATTATTCTGAGCGCGAGCTGTTCGAACAGCTCAGCAGCACGATGGGCCTGAACGGAGCACGTCATCCGCTCTCATTTCTCCTGGAGGCAGCTGATGATATTGCTTACAGAACATCGGATCTTGAAGACGCCATGGTTAAAAAGGTGATTTCTTATCAGCAGATTGCTGGCATCTTCCAGAACAGAAAGTATGTCGGAGAGTATAAAAGGGATTACGATATGGATTCGTATACCTGTATGAGTAAGCTGTCCCAATTCTATCGGGAAGCAATTGAATATAAGCTTCGGAATCCGGAACTCACCGCGGTTCAGAGATGGAGCCAATACATTCAGGAAATCATGATTGAGGAAGCAGGGGAGTCCTTTGTCCGTCATTATGATGAGCTGATGAATGGTGAATTCAGTGGAGATCTGTTTGACGATACCTTCTCGGGATATTTGATCATGGCTATTTCTGAACTCAGTGAGAAATACATTTATACCAGTTCAGTGAAAACGAAGACAGAACTCTTTGGCCGCCGCGTGATTCACTCCCTTCTGGATCAGTTCCTGCCTGCGGTTCTTCTGTACGATACAGAAGAAAAAATGACATTCATTCAAAAAAGAACAGTGGATACGGTATCTAACTTCTACAAGTCAATGTACCATGAACAGTCCAAAGGCAGATCAGAAGCTGACTGCCTGTATCTGAGGATGATTATGATTACAGACTTCATCAGTGGAATGACGGACAACTATGCAAAACGGTTATATAGAGAGCTAAATGTATAGAGATTGCTGGAAACGGAAGATAAAAGCAATTTTGTGCATGATTAGAACAATTCAATTCATTCAAAAATTGAAAAGATC
Organism: Pilosibacter sp.; assembly: GCA_045658685.1. Classification (GTDB taxonomy): domain Bacteria; phylum Bacillota; class Clostridia; order Lachnospirales; family Lachnospiraceae; genus Pilosibacter. The sequence goes on along the minus strand of JAZOVL010000205.1, from coordinate 223 downwards.
AATTATAATAAGATCAACCAAAAGAAACTTCACACGGTTCAAGGAAAGAGTACTTCTAAATAACCCGATATATAATTTTACTATCTATCTTCCTTTCCTCCCTTTTCATTTCTGGAGCACCCCGAATCCTAGTGATTCGGGGTGTTTCAGTTTCCCGAGTGCTAACTTAGCGCGTGTGGTTAAAAACAGACCATATTCATGAAAATCACGTTATAAAGTCGGA
>JAZOVL010000204.1:0-3799 GCA_045658685.1 Pilosibacter sp. | reverse complement strand
GATTTCCGCCCCCCTCCCACCTCAACCAGTCGGCTCCCGGTTCTTCTATACCTACCTTACGGAAAGCCTGTGCACCCCGGAGTCTTGCGGCATGGTCCGGTACGTTTTTTATGACAATCTGCAAGGCGTAAACAGTGGTGGTGGAACAGGCGGAGACCTGTGAAGCACATGGTCATGCCGTACTTGTTACATGTGTCAATCACGTTGTCATCTCTTACAGAACCACCCGGCTGTGCAATATACTTAACGCCGGACTTCTTTGCACGTTCAATGTTATCACCGAATGGGAAGAAAGCGACAGAACCAAGTGCAACATCCTGCATGCCGTCTAACCATGCTCTCTTTTCTTCACGTGTAAATACAGGAGGCTTTTCAGCAAAAATTGTCTGCCACTTGCCTTCTGCTAAAACGTCCATGTACTCATCACCGATGTATAAATCGATGGAGTTATCTCTGTCTGCACGGCCAATCTTGTCAAGGAACTTAAGGTTAAGAACCTGTGGAGCCTGACGAAGATACCAGTTGTCTGCCTTCTGTCCTGCAAGTCTGGTACAGTGGATTCTGGACTGCTGTCCTGCACCGATACCGATAGCCTGACCTCCCTTTGCGTAGCAAACGGAGTTGGACTGTGTATACTTTAATGTGATAAGAGCGATCACAAGGTCCATCTTCGCAGATTCCGGTATATCTTTATTTTCTGTAACAATATTAGAAAGAAGGTCTGTGTTAATATCCAGATTGTTTCTTCCCTGCTCAAATGTTACACCAAATACCTGTTTGCGCTCGATCGGATCCGGAATGTAGTTCGGATCGATCTGGATTACATTGTAATTACCGTTCTTTTTCTGTTTGAGGATCTCAAGTGCCTCGTCTGTGTAGGACGGAGCGATCACACCGTCAGAAACTTCTCTCTTGATGAGCTTAGCTGTATCAGCATCACATGTATCGGAAAGAGCGATGAAATCACCAAAAGAGGACATACGATCAGCACCTCTCGCTCTTGCATAAGCACAAGCCATAGGAGAAAGCTCTCCGAGATCGTCTACCCAGTAGATTTTCTTAAGAACATCGTCCATCGGAAGACCAACTGCAGCACCTGCCGGAGAAACATGCTTAAAGGATGTAGCTGCCGGAAGACCTGTTGCCTTCTTCAGTTCGCTTACTAACTGCCAGCCGTTAAATGCGTCTAACAGATTGATATAGCCCGGTCTGCCGGATAATACCGTGATCGGAAGATCTGCACCGTTTTCAACATAAATCTTGGACGGCTTCTGGTTCGGGTTACAGCCGTACTTTAATTCCATTTCCTTCATTTCAGATAAAACTCCTTTAGGTTATTATTTATTCTTATTGATGATTCTGGACTCGTAATTGCCTGTCTCGATATCGATGAAACGAACAAACAGAGAAACTTTGTTGTCTTCGTTTAAGTTCTCCCAGATCATATTTGTAAAGGAATCAATGTCTCCGTCGATCTCCACGCGTTTCGGTTCTCCCTCGAAGCTCGGAAGCGGATTCTCATTTCTTGCATATGTATGAATGAAGCGGCCTTCGCCTGCGAGCGGATTCTCATATGCGTATGTGTAACGGTTGTTTGCTTCCGGATTGCCATCACTGCTCTTTAAGATAGACATTGCAAAGTTGTATTTTCCATTTTCAATGTGCATAATACCGGAAATACGTGGTGTGTAGTTCGGACCATCCGGCTCATACTGACGGCATCTTAAGGACTGCTCGAATGTCATCTGCTTATCCATACCATCGTAAATTGTGTCAGTCTGGTCACCATTTGTCACGATTGTCTTATTGCCGAGAACACGTACCGGTGCATAAATGATCAGGCTCGGATCCTCTAATTTTGCCGGATCAAATGCCTGTGTGCGGATACCTGCACCATCCTCTACGAATACACGGTTTCTGCTGTTTTCGCTTCTTCCCATAATGAAGTATGCTGTAACTGCAGTCTTTCCGTCTTTGGATTTACCAATCACAATGCCTCTGCCCGGATATGCATTGCCTCTTAATTCCTCTGCAAGAGATAATAATTTCATCGGAAGTTCCTCCTTAATTAATATGTAAAAATACATGTTATCACCATTTAGGTCATACCTATATGCTAGCATACCATATTTTGGTGTCAATGAAAACAGAAAAAAGTAAATTCTCTTACAGAAAATTAAGAAATGTTATATTTTTTGTCAGTTTATTTTTAATAAATTTTCTGATATAATGTTAAAAAAGGTAAATAGGAGGAAAAATCTATGAGAAAACAGGTTACACTTTTCGCAATGTTGATGGTTTGTGCAGCGGTTTCCCTTTCCGGCTGCAAGAAAGATAAAGATGTGGATTTAACAGGAATCCATACGACTGCTGCAGAGACAACTCCTGTCGCTGAGACGATGGCACCAGAAACAACAGCTGCCATTGAAACCACAGAAGCTGAAACGACAAAAGCAGGTGCTGATGCCTCCGAAGCGCTCAGTGTCCGCTCTAAGATTGCAACAGAAAAGACAGGAAAAGTTTCAATCGAGTATCCGATCCTCTCCAATCTTCGCGATGATAAGACGGAAGAAACAGTAAATAATTTGATTAAAGAACATGCGCTAAAACTGATTTCTGATTTTGAACTGGATCCGGAAAAGGACAATGTGACTATCGCATGCGATGTGATCTCTCTGGACCGCAGCAAGGCTGTGTTAGAGTTTACCGGCTCTATGATGGCAGACGGTGCAGCTCATCCGAACGGTCTCTACTATACAGTAAGCATTGACCTTTCCAAAGGTACTTTACAGGGACTGAGCGATTATGCAGACGCTTATACGATGGCAGGCTATATTCTCTCTGATGACTGTATTATTACAAAAGCGGACGATAAAAAGGCTGCAAAAGAGTACCTGGAAACCTTAGACATAGACACTCTTTGGGAAACCTTAAAGAACTGTGACTTCACATCCGGTTCTGAGGGATTCCCCCAGTCCTTCTCCTATGTCAATGAAGGCATCATCTATATGTCCGTACCGGTTCCTCACGCAATCGGTGATTATATCATTGTCGAATTCCATCCGGAAGGCAAATAAATCATAAGGCCCCTTGCAGAATCAACCTTCTGCAAGAGGCCCTTTCTATTTAGAGATTTAAGAAATCTTTTCTGTAATTAACTCCAAAATATTCTGCCAATTCTTTCATCTCAGAATCTTTGATCGTATTGATCCTCGGAAGATGAGCAGTCAACATATAAATCTGTGCTGCTTTCTCGACTGTCTCGATCAGACCAAAAGTCTCATCCAATGTCTTTCCTGCACCATAGATTCCATGCATACCCCATACAACAAGTCGGAATTCCTTCATCTTCTCTGCTGTTGCCTCACCAATGGAATTAGTACCGCAAAGCATCCATGGAAGAACACCGATACCATCCGGAAATACAACAATACATTCGGTACACATTTCCCAAAGTGTATGGGTAAACTTCTTTTCATCAAGTTCATGAACGTAATTCATCGCCAATGTATAAGTCGGATGTGTATGCATCACAACTCGGTTTTCCGGATCAACAGAAAGTCTCGCCATATGACTCATCAAATGCGCCGGAAGCTCTGATGTAAATTTTCCTCCATCTTTGTATCCCCAGAGAAGTTCCGCTGTGCAACCATCCTCTGCAATCTTAAAAATACCAAGATTTGTCTCCGGGTCATCCATAACATTTTTGAAGTATTTTCCGGTTCCTGTCACGATAAAAATCTTACCAACCAATGCTTTTGCTTCAAAACCAATCGGAATCTTACGAATGACTGCATTG
>JAZOVL010000203.1:0-4111 GCA_045658685.1 Pilosibacter sp. | reverse complement strand
TATCGAAAAATCCATAAAAATCTCCTCATAGGACTATATTCATAAATTTAATCATAACACTCTTTCTTTTCTTTTTCAACAAAAAAGTAACCGGTTTGGTAATCCAATTCCAGTTACTTTTATACGCTTAAAAATACTAATTAATATACTTCTTACTCTGTTCATCAATCATCTTCAGCTCTTTGTAATCTCTGGTATCCGGAGATAATCCTTTTTTTCGAAGATAATAATACTGAAGTTTCGCAAAAAGATCAAAGATTACAGCTGTCACCGGAACTGCCAGGATCATGCCTGCAAAGCCAAACAGGCCGCCAAACAATAAAATGGAAAACAGTACCCAGAAACTGGAAAGTCCTGTGGAGTTTCCGAGAATCTTCGGTCCCAGAATATTACCGTCAAACTGCTGCAAGATCAAGATCAGGATAACAAAATACAAACACTGCATCGGGCTGATCAAAAATACCAGAATCGCACTCGGAATTGCTCCGATAAACGGTCCGAAGAATGGGATCACATTCGTCACACCAATGATCACGCTGATCAGAAGTTCAAACGGAAGCTTCAACAGTACCATTGCCACATAACAGATAATTCCGATGATCAGTGAATCAATGATTTTTCCGATAATGAAACCGGAAAACACTCTGTGAATATAACGGAACTCTTCTACCACTCCGTTGGCCACATTCAATGGCAAGAACGCGTAGACCATCTTCTTACACTGTGCAGCCAGGGTATCTTTAATATTCAGCAGGTAGATCATAACAATAATACCAATGAACAGGTTCTTTACCAGATTTACCACACTCAACAAACTGCCGGATAAACCACCAACAATCTTTCCCAGATTTTCAAAATTATAACTTCCAATATCTTCCAGATTTGGAATCAGGCTGGTATTTGCCCACGTTTGAAGTGCTTCAACACTCTGCTGGTATACATTTAATACCGCCGCTTCGATCGGTGGATTATTCTCAAAAATTTCCTGAATCCAGTCATTGATATTCTGTACATAAACAGACATATTGTTGACAATGCTCACAATACTGGAATACAGCTGCGGAATGATCATGTAGAACAAACTGACTACTATAACGGTCAGGAAGATCACACTGACTACTGTACCATGCAGCTTCGCAAGGCTTTTTGCCTTCTCTTCTTTCTGCGGAGACGCAGCTAGAAGATCTACCGTTTTGCGGTAAAAGGAATTGTAGATCGGAGATACCAAAAACGCCAATACCGCACCGATGATGATTGGAGACAAGATCTCCATGATCCTATCAAAAAAAGAAATGACTGACAGTCTCTCTATGAACAAAAAAACCAATAATATAGAAACCGCAATGACTGTTACAGCTGTCACTCCGGCAAACACATACTTTGAAAACTTGCGATCTTTCATTTTGTCCGTGTTCTCCTTAAAAGTAAAGCAGCGATTTCTCGCTGCTCTTTATCTTTTGCAATCCCAAAATGCCGGTTCCTGCATAATTGACGCCTAGCCTTGCTAGGTGGGTGACCGCACTTGAACTTCTGCCTTCCACTCAAAAGGAGGCCTGACATCCGCCCAAAAATATAGGAATCCCTTTTGTCAAAATGTAGGTTCAAAATAAACAGGAGGGTCGAGCATTCCAGGAATTGCAACACATCATTCTGTTATGGGTTTATTATAACTCATGAACGTGATTTTTTCAAGTTCCATTTCCTTACAGTTTCACAAGAAGTTCACCTAAAGTCATAGTCGTCTCTGTGATCCATTCTGCCTTAGCCTGTTCCAGTTCTTCTTTCTCGCCATATCCGAACAGAACACCCACTGCTTCGAGACCGGATTTATGTGCACCGACAATGTCATGACTGCGGTCTCCGACCATAACGATCTCATCTGCATTCTGAAGTCCGCAGCTTTCCATCACATATTGGATAACCTCGTCTTTTTTCGAACGAACTTCATCGCTTTCAGCACCACCGATAAATTCGAAATAAAAATCCAGGCAAAAATATTCCAGAACCTTTTTTGCCATCCATTCCGGTTTTGATGTTGCTACATACAGTTTCTTTCCGCTGGCGATCAGATTCTGCAAAACCAACTCAATTCCATCATACGGAGCATTGTCGCACCAGCCTTTTTCCGTGTAATATTCACGAAATACCGTAATCGCTTCCAGAGACTGCTCTTTGGTAAATCCATAATATTTCTGAAAACTTTCCACAAGCGGCGGACCGACAAAAGGTTTTAATTCGTTCAGATCTTCAACCTCGATTCCAAAGTGCTTTAACGCATACTGTACAGACTTTACTATACCAGGCATAGAATCAGCCAATGTTCCATCTAGATCAAAAAAGATATTTTTTTTCATATATTATCCTCTTTCGTGTTTCATTTTCCTGATAAAATTATATATGCTATCGTATCTGTTTTCAATACAAAAATAAAACCCCGACACAAAAATGTCGGGGTTTTATTCTTATCATGATTTTTATTTGAAAAATTCGTGTTCTCCATGCTTAAATAAGAAGCTCAATTTTGTATCAAACCAGCGTACATTTTTCGACGCAGATCTGCTTCTGTTCATGAAATACAACGCACCTTCGGAAGGATCTTCACCATTCAGCGCGCGCTCAACTGCTTCTCTTGTCTCCTCTGTCACTTTGCAACGGTTGATCGAACCATCAATGACCGGGGAGAACTGATGTTTCTGATATACAACACCATGGATACTGTCCGGAAACTCATCACTTTCCACACGGTTTAAAATTACGTTCGCAACCAGGATCTTACCAATGATATCGCAGCCACCAGACTCTGCCTGTACGATTCGAAGCAATGTATTATAATCACTATCAGAAAGGACCATTGCTTCCTCTGCCTCTTCTGTTTCCACGACAAATTCTGTCTCTTCCTCATATCCCGGAAGTTCCTTTTTTTCTTCCTCTGTCAAGTCTGCAAATGTTGTATGTGCCTCCACAACTGTCTCCTCTGCAGCATCAGCAGTTGGAGCAGCAGTTTCTTCTTCACTCTTATGTTTGTTCTCTGTAAATTCGTTTTCTACGTCTTCCTTGTCAGTTGCCAATTCCATTGAATCAGCTTCCTCCAGCTCAGTTTCCGCCTCAGTTCTATGTTCCTGAGTCTCGGCAAATGCCACCAGTGCGTTATGTCCGCCTACATGTAAGTCACCTGCCACGAAAGCAAGCATTGTCACAACCGAAATTCCGGCAGTCATTAAAACTGCGTTGCGATACATTGCCTTTGTCAGTCCTGTGTACAGTTCTCTTACAACTTGGATAACTGTCTGAAGAAATGAGTTCCATAAATTTTTCATCGGATACCTCTTTTCTCCTCTGTTGTCACCACTTTGCCAGAATGATGACCGTCTCTAGTTTCAATCCCATTTTCGGATGGTGATTGTGATTATAGGAGACCTTCGGTAAAAATGTCAATAAGGCAGATGCAGGTTTGGCGCATTTTACAAGAGCTTTTTTAATATTTGTAATCTTTTTTTAACATTTTGCAATAAAAAACAGCGGTTTTTCCTTGTTTTTTGTACAGAGTGGCAGACTGTATTTTTTCAACTTGTTACAATTTTGTTAATTTTTGACCCCCACTTTTGATATGATTCCTATGGTGTTTTTTCTTATGTAAACCATTTTTATGTCAAATCTGCAGCTTTGGCCCCCACAAAGTCCCCCAAATCCATCGGTGAAAGGATTACCTGGGTACCTCTTTGTCCGGCGCTGACTGTTATCTTTTCATACTCAAATGCTGTAGAATCTAAGTACGTCGGAAACCGTTTTTTCATTCCAATCGGGGAGCAGCCGCCTCGAATATAACCGGTCACTGTCAGCAATTCCTTCATCGGAATCATCTCAACTTTCTTATCTCCGGCGGCCTTCGCTGCCTTTTTCAGGTCAAGTTCTTCGTCTACCGGAATACAACAGACCAGATATCCTGTTTTCTCTCCTTTTAATACCAGAGTTTTAAACATACTGCCATGATCCACACCTAGGATATCCGCCACATGACTGCCAGAAAGGTCATTTTCATCAACCGGATACTCTTTTGCTTCATATGGAATTTTTGCTTTATCTAACAGACGCATTACATTTGTTTTTACAT
>JAZOVL010000202.1:0-2091 GCA_045658685.1 Pilosibacter sp. | reverse complement strand
CATAAAGGCTGCCTTTCTGAGTATTCGGATCGTCCGACAAACGATCATAGAATTCTAAAAAAGGGTTGTCCGTCTCAAAAGAATGATCATCCACCAGACCATTGAACAGACGCAGGTCAGAAAAGCTTTCATTCATAATGCAGATGACATTGGTCGGTGTCACTTTGTCTGCTTCCTGTCCCGCCATATCTGACATGCCATCGTTGGCAGTTCTCGCCTCCTCATAAAACAGTTCCGACAGCTGCTCTGCTTCCTCCACCGAATATCCCTCTGGCTTTGGAGGCACCACAGACTTGAATGAAAGCACTGTTGAAAGCACAACTCCCTCATTTTCAAAGCTGACAACCGGATCCCACATCGGAACATCCAGTTTAAACTTCGGTGCAATTCCCAGGAATAATGTGACCAAAAAGGCTGTGCTGCACACACACCAAAACGCAGCATATCTGAACCGTCCTGTCCTCTGTTCCAGCCGTTTCGGATATTTCCATGCCCAGACACTCAATACTGCCATCGCAACAAATGTCAAAACCAGCGTCGGTGTGATCGTATAATTGTAATTGGCAGACACTGTCATCGCAGTTCGGACCGCCAGCACATCCCAGATCATCGCCGGACGTTCACGGAAGCTGATCACAAAATATTCTACCAGTGCAAGAACATAAAGTACCACATTCAGAATCGGCCATCCGACTTTCGTCGTCCGAAATACTGTAAATACCCCCAAGTACAGCATATAGTAAATGACCAGATTCAGTACCACACAAAGCGGGTCAATAAACTTAAGATTCCCCATCACAGTCTCTGCCAGCACAAACATCCATGCCGGTACAGACCAGTACAAATACCCGGAAAATCCCTTATTCGTCATAGAAGCGCTCCTCCAGCATCAGACAAAGGACATGGTAGATCGGAAGATGGTACTCCTGAATCTTGTATGTCTCCTGCTCCGGAACAATCACAGCCACATCAGAAATCTTTGCAAGCTTGCCGCCATCCTTACCGGTCAGCGCAATGACCTTCAATCCCTTTGCTTTTGCCGTTACTGCTGCGTACATGACATTTTCCGCGTTTCCAGATGTGCTGATTCCAATAAACACATCGCCCGGCTTTCCGTAACCGTTTACCTGCTGCGCATAACTCATAACCGGATCTTTGTCATTCGCAAATGCAGTATTTAACGATGTGTGCGCATTCAGACAGATTGCCGGGAGACCGCCCTGCAGATTCTTGATAAGTCCTGCGCCTCTCTCCGGATCAATCTCCAGCAGTGCCTTCTGCATATCTGCACTAACTGTACGATTCTTCACAAACCCCTTCATCAGTTCACCGACAATGTGTTCTGCGTCAGCTGCGCTTCCGCCATTGCCAACAATCAGCACTTTACCATCATTTTCATAACATTCAACGATTGTATTATATGCATTTTCGATCTCGTCCCGAACGCTTGCAAGCAACGGGTATCTTGTGATCAATTCATTCAGCATTTATTTCTCTCCTTTTAATACAGTCAGGGTGGACAGAGTCACCCCATCTTACTTATTCTATCATATCCCTTTTCGTCTTTCTAGCGTCTTTTGTAGATTTTGTGTGGTTTTCACACAAAAAACCAGGAGTTCCTATCGAAACTCCCGGTCTAATATTTGTACTATTCTCTTAATGATCGGATTTCAGACCTGCTCCGCACATCGTAACTAAGCTGTCCGGAGTCTTTCCGTGTAACTGGCAATATTTCAGATATGCTGCATAGTTTCCTGCTGTTGTATGCTCGCAGTAAATGCCCTGTCTTGCAAGCGCCTCTCTTGCAGGAAGAATTTCATCTTCCGGAATCTCCACGATCTCCATATCGTACTGATAAATCTTTTCCAGGATTTCAACGCCACGCATCGGCTGACCGATCGCGATTCCCTCTGCCAATGTCGGAGTTGGTTTCACCTGCGCAGGCTCCTTTAAGCCCTTACGTTTCGCCTCTGCACACGGAGCGCAGCGCTCACTCTGGATGGCGATGATATTCGGCATCTTTTCAATAATTCCGCTCTCCACCAGATGCTCCAGTCCAAACACCGCACCTAAGAACAGAGTACCATTTCC
>JAZOVL010000201.1:0-2475 GCA_045658685.1 Pilosibacter sp. | reverse complement strand
CGGCATATACTCACCGGAAAGTCTTCCAGCAAGCACTACCGGATTATGACAATAGTAACAAAAGGTTGCTGCTGTGGTGCTGTCGGTTACGATTTCAGCTCCACAGCTTGGGCAAGAATATATCACGGCTTCCTGAGAACCGTTGTTCTGCTCTGTTACTTCTGAAGTTTGTGAATTTTCTGTTTCTATATTCTGCTCTACTTCCACCGTCTGTTCCGTTGTGGTATCCGGAGTTAATGCTTCTAATTCTGCCAAGGAAAAGCTGCTGATACAATATTCACATTTATAGTTCTGTCCTACAGGATCAAACACCAGTTCACCATCGCAATTAGGGCATTTATAACTGATAACTGCCATATATCCTCTCTATACTTTCTTATTTATTTTGCACAAAAATCCTCGATTTTAAGGCATTTGTACAATTGTTTACTAAGTTACAAACAATGATAAGCATTCATTAATGGGCGAAAACTGTGTCATTTCAGGTACAATGCACATCATTTTCCAGTCAGAAAGGTACACGAAATAAAACGTCATCCTTTTTATGAAGGCGAATCTGTGTCCCATTCTTTCCTATGGCTGCTAACCTCTCATGTCTAACAGGATCATCCCTCCTTAGAAGGGTCCTAAATTCCTTCGTCCAGCCTACCCATAGTGGGGTACCGCTTCTGCTCCTATCCAGGGTCATGCCCTATAAAAATGTCCTAGCGGCTTCGCTCTGCTTTGTCATTGCTAGAGAGCACTCCTGTAATCCAGCACCAATTGAATCTCTTGGCGGACGTTATCTGCTACAGTATGTGCTTTTCGTATCAGGCTGCTTCCGGCCTGATGATATCACTTCGGAATTTTTCCTCATCAAAGTCACAGCCTGTTTGTAATACTACGTAGAATACCCGAATCGCTTTACATGCAACTGCTATCTTTGCCTGCATTCCTCCTAACGGATTTTTAGTTCTGTTTCGGTAATAAAGAAACACATCTAAAAATACAGGATTCCATGTCATCAATGCACGCGCCGATTCATACATGGTTCTTCGTAGTTTTCGTCTGCCCCTCTTACTGATTCTTGGCTGACCTTTCTTTTTCCCTGAGCTCTTTTTGACTATTTCTAATCCTGCAAGCTTCTGTATCTGCTTAGGGTCAGTAAAACGTCCGATATCACCAACCTCTGCGATAAAGCCAATCACAGTACTCATCCCTACTCCTTTAATGGCGAGCAGTTTCTCCACATTTGGTACTTCTTTTATTTTTTCTTCCAGATATTCATCCAATCTTTTTAGCTGTTCTGCTTTCAGGATGTAGTCGTTTACAAGTACCCAAATCTCAAGTCTTGCCGCCTCTCCGGCTTCCAGTCCTACACTATTTTGTGCAGCTTCTACCAGGGTCTGTGCCCTCTTTATTCCGGCCGCACGCACCTTTGCATCACGCCATATCTGATTGATTCCACCTGCTCCAATTTTCAGTATATCCTGTGGCAGCGGTGCCTCTTTCAGAAGCATAAGCCCACTAGTTGAATCCCAACCAGCATAACACTCAAAATACTCCGGGAAGAACTTCTGCAGCCATCCCTGTATCTGATTTGATAAACGTACATGCTGTTTCATAATCTGGTCTCTGCATACGGAAGCCTCTCTGATTTCAGCATACACTCCACTTGGAAGATATGATGTTGAATACCTTCCATCCTTCACAAGCAACGCGATAGTCTTAGGGTCTTTCAAATCACTCTTTTCAGGACTGTTATCATCCAACTCCATACTTCTGTTTACGGTAAAAGGATTAACTGTCACGAGCTGAATTTCGTGATCCAGCAAAAATTTTTGAAAAGTAAGCCAGTAGCAACCGGTAGGCTCGCAGCCAACAATTACCTTTTTCATTTCGGTTTTATTCATAAGTTCCTCTGTCCAGCGAAGGAAAGTAAGGAAACCCATTCCAGTATTGCTAAACTTAAATACTCTTCTGGAAAGTTCAAAACCTCTCCAGTCAAAAGCTCTTGCGAAGTGTGTCTGTGATCCGACATCAACTCCTACAATCAAAGTTTCAGATGTTACTTGCTTTAGTCTATCATTCTGTGTTAAATTCATTATAGAAACCTCCAGTATTCTTAAAGTGTTTTTTCATCCGGCCAAGATGAACACCTTAATTGTACTTCGAGGTTTTCTTTTATTCAATTGGCGTTATTTCTGAATTACAGGAATGCTCCTATACTTATGCGCGTGGATTGCCACACTCACTACAGAATTTGCCTTTATTCACTGCACCACATCCACAAGTCCACTCTGCTGCCGGTTGCGGTTTTCCACACTCACTGCAAAATTTACCGGTATTGGTGTGTCCACATTCACACTTCCAACCTGTTGCCTGTACCGGCTGTGGTTTTCCGCATTCGCTGCAGAACTTGCCACTATTTACGTTTCCACATTCACATTTCCAACCTGTAGTCTGTACCGGCTGTGCAGCCTGCTGTGCCTGCTG
>JAZOVL010000200.1:0-11983 GCA_045658685.1 Pilosibacter sp. | reverse complement strand
AATTATAGCATAGATTTTTCCATTTGAGAACTAGTTGCGTATGGACTTGTGTACCTTTGCGCGTTCAACTTGTCCGTAAACTTCAAGTTTTCCCACTCCTTATCACACCACAAAGTGAAGGCCCCTGTCATCAACGTATTAAATGTTGGAGTTGGTTGCATCATTTTTCGTTTATGCTCCAAGAATCTTGCAAAGATCTTCCTCCGGTGTTGTGATCGGTCCGATGTTGAAGTTCTCAACCAGATAGTTCACTACCGTTTCGCTTAAGAATGCCGGAAGTGTCGGTCCCAGTTTAATGTTTTTGATCCCCAGATGCAGCAGAGTCAATAAAATGCACACAGCTTTCTGCTCATACCAGGACAGTACCATGGACAGTGGAAGTTCATTGACTTCGCATCCGAATGCATCTGCCAACGCTACAGCCACTTTGATTGCACTGTAAGCATCGTTGCACTGTCCCATATCCATCAGACGCGGAAGTCCGCCAATGGTTCCGAGATCCAGATCATTGAATCGGTATTTTCCGCATGCCAGTGTCAGCACTACTGTGTCAGCCGGAGTCTGTTTTACGAATTCTGTGTAATAGTTTCTTCCAGGTCTTGCACCATCGCATCCTGCAACCAGGAAGAAATGCTTAATTGCACCTGCCTTTACTGCATCGATGACCTTGTCTGCAACCGATAATACTGCGTTATGGCCGAAACCGGTCATCACTTCTGTTCCACCATTGATACCGGTAAACTGCATATCATTCTCATATCCACCAAGTTCCAGTGCTTTTTCAATCACCGGTGTAAAGTCCTTCTCCTCGCCAATGTGGATGATTTCCGGATAAGAAACCACTTCTGTCGTAAACACACGATCAGAATAACTATCTTTCGGCGGCATCAGACAGTTGGTGGTATAAAGAATTGGAGCCGGAATACCTGCAAACTCCTTCTGCTGGTTCTGCCATGCAGTACCGAAATTCCCCTTTAAGTGCGGATACTTTTTCAGTTCCGGATACGCATGGGCCGGGAGCATCTCACCATGTGTGTAAATGTTGATACCCTTTCCTTCTGTCTGTTCCAGAAGCAGCTTCAGATCAAGAAGATCATGGCCGGTAATTACGATAAACGGGCCCTTTTCTACATTCAGGCTCACTATAGTCGGAACCGGATTTCCGTAAGTTTCTGTATTGGCCTGGTCAAGAAGTGCCATACATTTCAGATTGATTTCACCGACTTTCATCGCCATAGTGATCAGTTCGCTCACCTCACACGTTTCTTTGCCGATCATTCGAAGTGCCTCGTAGAAGAACAGGCTGATTTCTTTGTCTGTATATCCCAGTACGGCTGCATGGTAAGCGTATGCCGCTACGCCGCGGATTCCAAACAAAATCAGGGATTTTAAAGAGCGGATATCTTCATTTCCGTTCCAGAGTTTCTGCATATCATAATCGCCATTTGTTCCACATTCAGATACACCTTCTCTGTGTGCCGGGATTAATTTCTCCTTTTCTTCATGGATACGTCTGATCAGCGCCTCCAAAGTTACATTATTAAAATTCACGTTAGTAACCGCCGAAAACAGCCCTTCCAACACTGCTCGGTCTGTAGACTCAGTCACACTCTCCTCATTTCCTTCCACAGCTCTCGCCAGACCGATCAAAGCACCGGTCAGTTTATCCTGCAGATTCGCTGTCTCTGCTGTCTTTCCGCAGACACCTGCTGCACCGGTACATCCTCTGCACCCTGCTGTCTGTTCACACTGAAAACAAAACATCTGATTCATTGCTGTCATATCTATAGCCTCCTTAAAAACATGGTTTTCGTATACTCTAATTTCGTCTCTTTTGTATGACAGCATTATACGCCAAAAACCAGAGCCCGTATGTTGCATCTGCAACATGCGAAGCTCTGGTTCCTTCTATTTCCACAACGATTCCTATTCCGGCTCCGTTTATTCACAGATTCGGAACATATTTTTGTCATAATCTATGAGTCCCTCATTCCTCATCTTGCCAAGTTCCCGCGTCAGTGCACTCCGATCCGTACACAAATAGTCTGCAAGTTCTATTCTGCCAAGCGGGATCTCAAAATACCTGCTCTCCTGCCGCTGAGCCTCCTGGGATAAATAAGAAAGAATCTTTTCCCTCAATGTCTTCTTGGATACAACTTCTATCTTCTCCATCAGTGCCTGGTTCTTATTTGACAGCATGACCACCATATTTTTGATGATCTGCTGGTGAAATGCACAGGAATTACAGCAAGTACTCATCACACGATCAAAAGGCATCCATAGAACCTCTGTATTCTCTGCTGCAACAAATGTGACAATGGACATGGAATCACTGCCACAGGCAAAGGACTCTCCAAACAGATGACCTCTCGTCATCCTTGTCATAATCGTCGTATTTCCCCAGACGTCTTCCTTGACCATATGCACGGACCCGCTGAGCACGACACCAATATTCCTGATCGCATCATTTTCAAATGCAATATATTCTCCTTTTATATAACTTTTCAAATAACCGCCAAGACATCCTAAAAGAAGTCCGATATTATCTTTCTCGATTCCTTGGAACATAACCATATCTGTTAACTGTTCACATTGAATTCCCATGTCATCGCTCCTTATCTAAACAAAAACGGCCACCTCTTTCGAAGCAGCCGTCTAAAAATCTATATTACATTCTGGAAGCTGCCGGTTTTACTTCTGCCGGAATCGGACACTGGTACGGTTTTCCGCCTGTAGCCTCGATAAACTCTGCTTTCGCTGCCGCAATGATCTCCGGATTCTCGATAGCCTTGATCGCTGCATCTGCAAGAACTTCTGCTGCATATATCTGCCCCTTATGAGCGATGGAAGATTTACCCTGTGCAACCATCTGCCATGAATGAGCCGGTGAACCTGCCGCATATGTAGCAGCAACGAACTGAGCAGTCGGAGCACAGTAACTTGCATCACCAACGTCGGAGGAACCCATGAAGTTCTCATCACGGTGCTCGTGCGGTACTACAAATTTATGCATCGGACCTTCTTCTTTAATTCTCTTAAGCGCTGCGTCTTTGATTTTCTTTGTGGCACAGGAAAGACCAAGTTCTGCAGCAAACTGTGCAGCACTGAATGTATTTGTGAACTGCTGAGCGTAAGCAATCTCTTCGTCTGTATACTCCGGAACGCCAACCTTCTCCATGGACTCGTGGAGCAGATCCTCAAGAACGCTGTTGGAGATTACATTGGAACAACCCTTATCGAAGATGATCTCCACTTCAGTCTCCGTCATGAGAGCTGCACCTCTTGCGATCTTCTGTACACGCTCGTAAAGTGCAAGTACTTTTTCTGTATTGATGGAACGGATCAGGTAAAGAACGGTTGCATGGGCCTGAACAACGTTCGGGGAGATTCCTCCTGTATCCAGAACTGCATAGTGGATTCTGTCTGTGGATTCCATGTGTTCACGCATGTAGTTTACACCAACGTTCATAAGCTCGACTGCATCAAGTGCAGAACGTCCGAGATGCGGAGAACCTGCAGCATGAGCAGTTGTACCATGGAATTTGAAGTATACCTGACAGTTTGCCTGGAAGGAACCTGTCATAACGCCGTTTGCTCCGCCCGGATGCCAGGAAAGGATCATATCACAGATGCTGAACGCACCGGCTCTTGCCATATATGCTTTACCGGAACCGCCTTCTTCACCCGGACAGCCGAAGAACACAACGGTACCTTCTTTTCCTGTCTCTTTGAAATAATCACGTAACATCATTGCCGCACCGATACCTGCAGTACCAAGCATATGATGACCGCAGCCGTGACCGCAAGTTGTGCCTTCACGTGCAATCTTCTCTGCCACATCTGCCTGCTGGCTCATACCATCGAGCGCATCGAACTCACCAAGGATACCGATAACCGGTTTTCCCTGTCCATATGTTGCCTTGTAAGCAGTCTCGATCTCGCCAATACCGGTCTCCACTTCAAAACCTTCCTCTTTTAAGAAGTCGACCATTGCTTTCGCGGATTTGTGCTCTGCAAATTTAAGTTCTGCATAATCCCAGATCTGATCAGACAGATTTGCAAGCTGTTCAAAATATTTGTGCATAATACTTCTCCTTTCTCTTTGAGCGCGCCACCCTTGACACGCTATCGCTCTACCCCAAATACTATTATAGCAGAAAAAGGTGAATTTTTGCATCCACCTTTTCTACCATCTGCATAAATTTTTCGTTCATTATTCGTGACTTTCGATCGGAATAAACACACGGGATGAAATCTCTTCCTCATGTTTTTTCATTTCTTCCTTCGCCGCCGCGACAGCCATTTCACAGAATGTCGTCTGCGCACAAACCGGAAGCTTTCCACGACGGTCCGGCTTTTCGTAAGTACCGTCCGGTGTCTGAACGTGAGCCTTCAAATTGTCCTCCAACTGTATCTCCATATACTTGCGGATACGGTCCTTTAATTCATCCTTCAGCACCGGGAACATAATCTCCACACGGCGGTCCAGATTTCTCGGCATCCAGTCCGCACTGCCCATATATATTTCTTCGCTTCCGCTGTTTTCAAAAATGAATACGCGTGCATGCTCCAGGAATTCACCGACAATGGAGCGGACTTCGATATTTTCGGAAAGTCCCGGAATTCCCGCTCTCAGGGAACAGATTCCACGAACCACAAGCTGAATCTTTACGCCTGCACAGGAAGCTTTGTAAAGAGCTGCAATGATATCCTTATCACAAAGAGAATTCATCTTTGCAATAATAGAAGCCGGCTTTCCTTCCTCCGCATTCTTCGTCTCGCGCTCGATCAGCTTGAGGAACTTGTTGCGAAGCCATAAAGGAGCTACCGCCAGCATATTCCAGTTGAGCGGTTCCGAATAACCGGACAGCATATTAAACACTGCAGTCGCATCTTCACCGATCAGCGGATTACACGTCATGATACCACAGTCTGTATACAATTTGGCTGTAGAATCATTGTAATTACCGGTACCGAGATGCACATAACGGCGAATACCATCTTCCTCTCGACGAACCACCAATGTGATCTTGGAATGTGTTTTCAGGCCTACCAGGCCGTAGATTACGTGGCAACCTGCCTTCTCCAGCATCTTCGCCCAGAGAATGTTATTCTCTTCGTCGAATCTGGCCTTTAATTCCACCAGTACAGAAACCTGTTTTCCATTGTCCGCCGCCTCAGCCAGAGCCGCAATGATCGGAGAATTACCGCTGACACGGTATAAAGTCTGTTTGATCGCCAACACATCCGGATCTTTTGCTGCGCGACGGACAAAATCCACCACCGGATCAAAGGTCTCGTATGGATGTATCAGTAAAATATCACCTTTTCTGATATTAGTAAAAATATCATCCTCATTCATCAGTGCCGGAACCGGCTGCGGAGTGTATCGGGAAGCCTTCAGATGATCGTATCCGGAAAGTCCATACATCTTCATTAAGAATGTCAGATCCAGAGCTCCCGGAATGCGGAAAATATCCTCTTCATTCACTTCCAGTTCCTTCTTCAGGATTTTTAAAAGTCTCTTATCTGCATTTTCTTCGATCTCCAGTCGGATGACTTCACCCCACTGACGTTTTTTCAGCTGTTTCTTGATTTCCTCAAGAAGGTCCATTGCCTCCTCTTCCTGTAACACGAAATCCGCATTTCTCATAATACGGAACGGATGAGAGGTGATAATATCGTAATTTAAAAACAACTGTTTCATATTGCGCTCAATAATCTCTTCCAGGAGGATCACATGGCGCATCTCGTTCCCAGCCGAGTCAATGGTGACCGGAAGTTCTACAATTCTCGCCAGTACAGACGGAACCTGTACCATTGCAAATTCCAGCTCCTCCTCGCCGCCTTTTTTCCGTAATAATGCTGCAATGTTCAATGTCTTATTGCGAACCAACGGGAACGGTCTGGAAGAATCCACTGCCATCGGAGTCAATACCGGATATACTTGCTCTTTGAAATAGCGATCCACATACTCGCCTTGCTCTTTCGTCAGGTTTTCATGTTTTGTGATCACATCCAGTCCATGATTTTCCAGAGCTGGAATAAGAGAACGATTGTAAATATTATACTGCTGATTGACCAGTTCATGCGTTCTTTCACTGATCTTTTCCAACTGCTCCGTTGGAGTCATTCCGGCAATGTCCGGCTTTGTATAACCTGCATGCACCATATCCTTTAACGATGCCACTCGAACCATAAAGAATTCGTCCAGATTGGAAGCAGTAATACTTAAAAATTTCATTCGGTCAAACAGAGGAGTCGTTTTGTCCTTCGCCTCTCCAAGCACACGGTAGTCGAATTCCAGCCAGCTCAACTCTCTATTTACATAATTTTTCGGATCCAAAAATCTGCTTTCATTAACTGCCATTGCTTACACGCTCCTTTTTCGTTTCAGTATCGGACGGATACCGAAAATCTCTTCGAAGAATGACGCCTTCTGCTCAAAAGAGATCGCATCCAGAGTCATATCTCCCGGATAAGTGGTGCGAACCACTAAATTTCCTTCCTTTACTTCCATCTTGCAGTCTTTTAATGTCTGCTTATGGGCACGATCCATGGAATCTGCCAGACGAAGGATCGCTGTCAGTTTCGCGATCAGGATCGTTACATCCTTGTAGCTTCCGTAAGAACCGTTGATATTGTCCAGATTGGCCTCCATCTGAACCTGATTGTAATCGAAATCACGGACATTGTATCGCAGTACATTGGCAATGATCTCACGCTCTAAGTGAGACAATCCGATAATCTCTGTGGACATAATAATATTATAAGAACACTCATTGGCATTGCGGACACTGATAAACTTTCCGCAGGCATGAACGATAACTGCAATCTGCAGGAGCAGACGTTCTCTGCCTCCCATTCCATGATAGCGCTTCATCGTATCAAAAATCTTTAACGCATAAATCTCTACCAGCTCTGCATGCGGTGTCTTACAGCGGTAACGAACCGCCATATTTCTGGAAGTACTGATAATATCCGCGTCAAAATTGTGTTTCAATTTAATTAATTTATTGTCTGCTGCATATTCCGCAGCGATACCGTCACAAAGGCGGATTCCAGGAATCCAGATTTCCTCCGCACCGGTCATTTCCATCACCTGTTTATAAATGATCGCAGTCGGAAGCAGCATTCTTGCACCTTCCGCACTCAGACCGTATTCCTCTTCCATCTGAGCTGTATTCATCCGGCTGAGACGATCATAGACAACATCAAACTGTTCTTTTGTTACGTGAGTCAACAGCTTTCCTTTATTTTCATAACGGAATAAATATAAAATATTGTCTCCGATGGCAATCACATGGCGGATCTGACGATCCTCCAGAAAAATCTTTACATACTGCTTTAATTCATTGGACACCAGTTCTCCGGTCACGTCTGCCGTACGGTCGATGGTCGTATTGACCAGATCCAGCGTATTTAAAATCTTTAATACTCCAAGCGGAACATTTGCAGTGGAAACCAGAAGTCCTTCATCAAACAAAGACACCTGCATGCTTCCGAAACCAACATCTACGATCGCAGTACCTTTCTGGATATTCTTATCGAACTCGTCATCTTTGGCCGCGATTGCTTTGTAGCTCAGGAAACGTAACTCAGAGTTGCTGATAATGCTGACTTCGATTCCGGTACGAACACGAATCTGATCGATGACGATCTGGCTGTTTTTCGCCTCACGCATGGCACTGGTCGCATATGCCCGGTATGCATTTACTTTATATCCCTTCATAATGCGCATAAAGCCATTCAGCACATCACAGATCTCACCAACCATCTCATAGCTGATCATACCTGTGTTATATGTCTCACGTCCCAGTGCGATCACATGGCGGACATGATCCACCTGCTTGATTTTATTTCTATTGGAAATCTCATAAATTCCCAGTTCCAATTCAA
The DNA here is from genome assembly GCA_045658685.1 of Pilosibacter sp. Classification (GTDB taxonomy): domain Bacteria; phylum Bacillota; class Clostridia; order Lachnospirales; family Lachnospiraceae; genus Pilosibacter. The sequence goes on along the minus strand of JAZOVL010000200.1, from coordinate 4,084 downwards.
AGGAACCGACATCAATCGCCGCAAATAATTGGGATGCCATGACTACACCTCCTAATAGTTTCCGAGAATCTTCAACGCAGATGCTTCTGCACGTACTCCTGCCAGCGCATTGCGTACAGACGCATCGCTCAAATTACCCTCCACATCCACGAAGAACCGATATTCGAAACTCTTTTCCGGGATTGGACGAGACTCGATCATCAACATATTGACACCATTGAAAATAAAATTGCCTAAAATATTGTAGAGAGAGCCGCTCACATGCGGAATCTCAAACATCAGGCTGATCTTAGAAGCCGAACTCTCATAAACCGGCGCTTTCGCCAGGACAATAAAACGTGTGGTGTTGCATTTTTCATTGTTAACACCCTGCACCAGTTCTTTCAGACCATACAGCTCCCCGGCTGTGCGGCTGGCAATCGCCGCCTGTGTCTTATCTTGTTCATCCTGCACTTTTTTCGCCGCAATCGCCGTATTCAGCACGCTGATGCGTCCCCATTCCTTATGTTCATTCAGGAAATCCGTACACTGCATCAAACCCTGAGGATGAGAATAAACGGTCTTAATATCAGAAAGTTCTGCTTCCGGAAGTCCCAAAAGCATATGGGAGATCGGAATATATACTTCACCAACTATGTAATTTCTGTATTTTGCCAACAGATCATAATTATCAATCACAAATCCTGCTGTGGAATTTTCGATTGGAAGAACTGCGAAATCTGCACGTCCCTCTTCCAATTCGCGCATGGTATCCTCGAATGCATTTACATGGTACGCATTTACCTGCTCCCCAAAAAATGCTCTCGCAGCTGCATGGCTGTAAGCACCCTCTACCCCCTGATACACCACACGTGCACCGAAGGTTTTCAGGCTCTCTACCTCGTAAAATCCGGTCGGTTCCGTCTTTCCATGCTCTGCAAGAAGACCGTACTGAAACTTACGGCTGATTGCCATAAGCTGGGAAAATACCTCTTTGATCGCATCTTTATTGAAATTATTGTGAGTCATCTCCTGCGCTGCTGCAATCTTCTGACGCTCGCGCTCTGCATCATACACAGCCTTTCCCGTTCCGATCTTGTATCTCGCAACATCTCCGCAGATCTCCATACGTTCTTCAAAGAGACGCACGATTTCACGGTCTATCACATCAAGTTTATTTCTGCATTCCAGTAAGTCTAAGTTTTTCATATCGCTGCTCCTATCACATGATCTCACGGAGCATATCCGCGATCACTTCTTTTGTATATGCACCGGCATGTTTTCTTTGTTCCGGTTCCAGTTCTTTGATATAAATTGGTTTTCCATAATAAACGGTTACTTCAGTCGGAACCACACGCGGGGTATGTTTTTCAAAAATATCCGCAGTTCTTACCATCGCAACCGGAATCACCGGACATCCGCTCTTTTCGGCGATTTTTAAGCTTCCCTCTTTGAATGGAAGCATATCCAGCTCATCTTTTCCTCTTGCACGGGTTCCTTCCGGAAAAATCCACATGGAAATACCGCTCTTCACATACTCAATACCTTCCAAAATGGTTTTAAGTCCTGCTTTAATGTCCTGTCTGTCCAGGAACAGGCAGTTTACATTGTCCATCCAGCGGTTTAAGATTGGGAACTTTCTCATCTCTTTCTTTGCAATGAAACCAACCAGACCCGGAGTGGTTGTGTAACCAACCAGAATATCAAAATAACTTCTATGGTTGCCTACATAGAGAACTGCACGATCAGTTGGAATATTTTCCAAACCTTTTACCGTCACTTTCACTCCTGCAACCTTTAAAAACAGACGGAACATAAAGCGGACGATACTCGTACTCTCCTGCCCTCTTGCGGCCGGATCTTTCTTACCAAGGGAATTCTGCATGATCAGGATTGGATAGGCAAAGATTAAAAATCCAGCCAGGATCATACATAAAATAATAAATCGAATCATATTTTATCACCTTTTCTAATTGTAGTTTATGTCCCTATATTATATAAAATCCACCTGGCATTTGCAAGAAAATCCGAGTCATTTTTTCCCTCTCGTGATCCGTTCAAAAAGTAATCCGGCAGCAAACCAGCAGGGAGCAAAATCCAGACGAATCAGACCATCCACATTCAGTATACGACCTGAATAATCCCAGGGACACATATTTCTGGCTTTTAAAAAAGCTCCTGTCACATACTCCGCACAAAAAATCAACACCATGTCTCCAAATCCATGTCTCCAGAACCTGTCTTTCCATGTCAATTTGTCTGCCCCGCCGATCCACTCATCAATCCCCCTGGCAATCGGTCCTAATAAAGCTCCCATTCCGTAAATCGGAAACATCAAAAGCGAAGTTCGCCCCATAAGTCTCATATCCTTGACAGCAATGGACTCAAAAGATGTGAACACAATCTCCATGCACCATCCTGCCACACCACATTTTAAAAAATTATAAAAAAATTCTCTGATCTCACGTTGTCTATTCATGTTACATAGTCTGTGTGAGTCAGAGAATTTTATGCTGCTCTGTTTGTGATTACAGAAAATACCATCTTCCTATACATAACGGTTACTTGCCGGATCATACTCATAGTCGATCAGCGCCAGTTTTTGATCAATTTCAGCTTTCTCCACATCCAGCGCCTTGCATAACTCGTCCATAGACGGATAAAAATCCCGAAGCTGTGTGTTAATGTAGCTTAAAAGCATCGCCGGATCTTTCGGAAATTTTGTCATGCTGCCACCCTCCTTTTTCTTTTAGGAAAACAAACTCTACAGTTGAATTCCGGTTAAGTTGTATGATATACTTATTATACTTATGGGATTGTAATTACGAAAGGGGAAACTTTTAATTATGAAACATATTTTACTTCTCGGCACCGGCGGTACGATTGCCTGCAAACACGGTGACAACGGTCTGACTCCGCTCCTTACGGGCGAAGAACTTCTCTCCTATGTTCCGGCTGCACGCAAATTCTGCCAGGTGGAATCCGTACAGGTTTTAAATATTGACAGTACGAACGTACATCCGAAACATTGGTTAATGATTTCCAGAGCTATCGAAGAAAACTACGATGATTATGACGGTTTCGTAGTCGCTCACGGTACTGATACCATGGCTTACACAGCTGCAGCATTATCTTATCTGATTCAGCATTCCAAAAAGCCGATCGTTATCACAGGTGCTCAGAAACCGATCGATCTGGATGTGACAGATGCAAGGACAAATCTGTTAGACTCTTTACGTTTTGCTTCCAGTGACCGTGCTCACGGTGTGAATATTGTCTTCGACGGTAAAGTTATCGCAGGTACACGCGGCAAGAAAGAGCGTTCCAAGAGCTACAGCGCATTCTCCAGCATCAACTTCCCGTATCTGGCAGTGATCCAGGATGAGACCATCCTTTTCTACATCGACGACAAGTGGCAGGATCGTGAATCTGTTCGCTTCTACCACAAGCTCAACTGCAATGTGGCACTCTTAAAGCTGATTCCGTCCATGGACCCGAGCGTATTCGAATACCTTGCGGAGCACAACGATGCAGTGATCATCGAATCTTTCGGTGTAGGCGGACTTCCGTCCTATGATGACTCAGACTTCTACAGCTCCATTGAGAAATACGTAGCTCAGGGCAAGATCGTTGTTATGACCACTCAGGTTACTCAGGAAGGCAGCAACATGTCCGTATACGAAGTTGGACAGAAAGCAAAGAATGCTTTTGGCCTCATCGAATCCTACGATATGACACTGGAAGCAACAGTTGCGAAATTAATGTGGATTCTCGGTCAGACCTCTGAACCGGATCGTGTAGAAGAACTCTTCTATCAGACAATTGGACACGATATTCTTTGGAAATCCGCTTCCAGATAATTTCTTATTATGTACATAAAAAGCCCCTCGGACAAATGATGCAATTTGACATCAAGTTCCAAGGGGCTTTTTCAAATAGGATTTTATATCAACAAATGAAGGATTGATTCGCCAATGGTTCCCTCCGGCTTTTTCAAGCCGAAATTCTCTACAATGGTGGCTCCGATAATCGCAAATGTATCCATTTCCGGAAGCAGGGCATTTCCCTCCAGTGATTTGGAATACGCAAGGAAAAGTCGGATCGT
>JAZOVL010000199.1:0-5047 GCA_045658685.1 Pilosibacter sp. | reverse complement strand
TACCGGAGTTAAATACTCTTTTGCAACATAAGCTTCCTGACCATTGTAAAGGATCACTGCCCAAAAATCATCGTGATCACGGACATACTCTACAGTCTTGTCCGGGTCAAATTTACCGATTCTCTCAGAATCTGTGGACGGGCCGCTGCGTACATTGAGAGTGGTTGTAGTCTTATATGTAACATTTACTGCAGGAGCTGCTTCTGTCTCAGCAGGAGTGGTTTCCACTGAATCAGTCTGTTGCTTTTCTACTGTGATCTGTGCAGCAGGTGTCGTCTCATTGGTTGGATCTTTGTCCGGAGTTAAAACCTTGATCAGGAAAAGCAGTACGATCACGAGAGCGATCGGAATTAATAACTTCAATAAATCTTCCTGTTTAAAACCGGAGGACTTTTTCGACTTCTTTGAGTTTCCTGCACTTCTGGATGTTCTGGCAGCAGAAGAAGCAGAAGCTGCTGCAGACGTTGCAGTCTGACGCTTTCTTGTGCTGCCGCCGGAAGGCTGGGCTGCCTGTCTGGAAGCAGAAGAACGACGCGGTTTCGCTTTATCTGCATCAACAAATGCATAGATTTCCTGTGTGAGAACATGGTGCGCCTGAGTTGCATTGTAAGCACTGTTGTCGCCTTCTTTTGTTGCTTTATTTCCTAAATCTAAAATCTGCATATAATGCTCGGCAGTAGACTTGGAAATCCATTTACCTTCATACAGTTCACGGATCATGTTTTCCGGAGTACCTTCAACGATACCGGCCTTATCGCACTGGAGCTTTACCATAAATTCCATCGTCTGGCGGGCTTTGATCATTGAAAGATTATACTTTTTCTGTCCCATCAGTCGTTCTGTTTCCTGAACACTTTTTTGTATTTGTTCCCAGATTCCTGAGTTCTCCATCTTTCCCATATTTTCCCCTCCCAAAATCGTCAATCATATTTTATATTATAATGGAAAGTTAGAAAATTTGCATTAACATTTTGCAAAGATTCACAAAAACTTAATAATTTCACACAAAAAAGACAGACAGAGAAAGCAATCTTGCATACATCATTGGGAAATGATAGAATGAAATAGATAAATGGAGAAATCCCAAGTGAAAAATAAAAATAGAGCATAATATCAGGAGGAATCGTTATGAGATTACGCCATATCAAAGGCGCAGAAGAAGAGATTGCAGAGAGCCCATACGTGGTTCAGGAGCCGAAAGAGTTAAAAGGAAAATGGCACGAGTTTTTTGGAAATAACAATCCCATCCGAATTGAAGTAGGAATGGGTAAAGGTAAATTCATCATGGAACTGGCTGAACAGAATCCGGATATTAACTATATTGGTATTGAACGTTATTCCAGCGTTTTGCTCCGTGGTCTTCAGAAACGTGCAGAAATGGATATCAACAACATTTATTTCATGCGCATTGATGCTCTTGAGTTAGAAGAGGTATTTGCTGAAGGTGAAGTGGATAGAATCTACCTGAACTTCTCCGATCCGTGGCCGAAAGACCGTCATGCGAAGCGTCGTCTGACATCTGACCGTTTCTTACCGATTTACGATAAAATCTTAAAGAGAGACGGTATGATCGAATTTAAGACAGATAACCAGGGATTGTTTAATTATTCTATGGAATCCATTCCGGAAGCCGGTTGGACCATCGAAGCTGCGACATTTGATCTTCACAACAGCTGGATGAATGAAGGAAATGTTATGACCGAGTATGAGATTAAGTTTTCTTCTGAAGGAAATCCGATCTGTAAGCTGATCGCGACTCGTGGTTTACATGAAGACTAATTCGTTTTAACTTAAATTTGTCCATGGCGTTTAAAGAAGTGTAGTTTCTACATATTATAATAGTGAGAACATATTCAAAACGGAAATTGACATGGGTATAAAAAAACGGTTAGTACGGTGTCTGGAAAAAGCAACTTGCGACAAATACGAATTGAACCGTGTAATTTTGAAATATAAAAAGCGGTTTCACGAGGCCTGTTCGGCATTAGATGGCCATGAAAAGCCTAAGAGGAAAGAAAAATGAAGAAAGTTACCAGAAAAGATGTCATTTATAAAATGAGTGCAGAGAATAAACCGGTTTTAACTGTGGATTCCGGAGAGACAGTTGTATTTGAAACGTACGATTGTTATCAGGGACAGCTTCTTCCGGAGGGAAATACCTTCAAGGATGTAGATCGCAGATATGGAAATCCTGCGACTGGTCCGGTTTATGTCAATGGTGCGAACCCGGGAGATGTTCTGAAGATTACTATCGAGAAACTGGCACTAGGTCCGGTCGGTATTTTGGATATTGGAACCAATCCAGGTGCTTTGAAGCCATTTTTTGACACCGTGACAATCAAAAGACTTCAGGTGGTCGGAGAGATGCTGAAATATGATGACCGTCTGCAGATTAAAACGAGACCGATGATCGGTGTGATCGGAAATGCACCGGCAGAAGGCGCTGTCAGTACCATGACACCGATGGATCACGGTGGAAATATGGACTGTACCAGAATCGAAGAAGGTGCTGTTTTATATCTTCCGGTATTTGTAGAAGGCGCTTTGCTGGCTCTTGGAGATTTTCATGCGATCATGGGCGAAGGTGAAGTTGGAAACTGCGGTGTGGAAATCGAAGGCGAGGCGACTTTAAAATTAGAAGTTGTGCGCGACATGAAGGTAACTTTCCCAATGATCGAAAATGACGAACAGTGGATGACGGTTGCATATGGTGAGACACTGGATGAAGCAGCGAAAAAAGCTGCCGCTCAGATGTTTAAGTTTTTGACAGAGTATCATGGACTCAGCGATGTAGATGCAGGAATGCTGATTGATATGGTTGGCGATCTGATCATTTGCCAGATTGTAAATCCTATGAAGACTGTTCGTATGGAAATTCCGAAGTGGACCATCGAAAAATTGAAGTAAAAAAGAATTTTTTAAAAAGTATAAAAAATTTGAAAAAAGGTGTTGACTTTTTTTGTTCTATGCAATATAATACCGAATGTACCGATGAGGTAACAAAAAAAGTCAATATTGAGCGCCCTTAGCTCAGTTGGTAGAGCAGTAGACTCTTAATCTATTTGTCCAGGGTTCGAGTCCCTGAGGGCGCACTAGGAAGTATCAGTTTTGCAGACGTATGTCGCGAGGTTGGTGCTTTTTTTGTGTTTGAAATTATTGCAGATAATTTTGCAAAAATATGATATGCTGTAAGTATTAGAATTTGACCATATAATGTTGGGAGGAAACTTTCATGGCAGGAGATAGACCACGTGGCCGACAGAAAAATATCAGTGGCACCGGAAAAGGTGTATATAAAAGGGGTAGTGGCTTGGGAACAGGACCGGTCGGTTCTTCAGGCGGATATTCCGGTCGTCCGTCCGGCGGAGGTTTTGGTGGCGGATCGGGCCGAGGAAGCCGTGGACCAAGGGGGACCAGAGTCGGAGGCGGCGGTGGACTTGGGAAGTTGATCGTTCTCGGACTGGTAGTGTTATTAGGTGGAGGTGGAAGCCTTGGAAGCCTGATGCTCGGTGGAGATGCAGGAAATACAGGAAACGCATCTCAGCAGGAAAGCTACAATACTGTGGAGCTGTCCACATTACTGAGTGGTCTTGGTGGCGGAAATGTATCTTCCGGTTGGGATATCGGAAGCAACATCAATCAGTTAGATACGTCTGTAGCAAAAGGTGCAAGAGATAAATATACAAATATCCTTGGCAATGGCAAAGACGAAATGACCATGATGGTCTATATGTGTGGTACTGACCTGGAATCCAGAAGCGGAATGGCGACTGCAGATCTTCAGGAGATGTTAAATGCAAATCTTTCTGATCATGTGAATCTGCTTGTATATACAGGTGGATGTAAGGGATGGAGAAACAGTGCGTTCAGCAGCACAACAAACCAGATCTGGCAAGTAAACGATGAGGGTGTTACCTGCCTCGAAAAAAACCTTGGCAGTGTATCCATGACTGACCCGGATACACTATCTGATTTTATCAAATACTGTGAGAAAAATTATCCGGCGAATCGATATTCTCTGATCTTCTGGGATCATGGCGGCGGTTCTGTCAGTGGTTACGGATATGATGAAAAGTTTGTTTCTTCCGGTTCCATGAATCTGGCAGAGATTGATGAAGCACTGACGGATGGCGGTGTGAAATTTGATTTTGTCGGATTTGACGCTTGTCTGATGGCGACAGCCGAAAATGCACTGATGTTGACAAAACATGCAGACTACATGATCGCCAGCGAAGAAACAGAGCCGGGTGTTGGCTGGTATTATACTGACTGGCTGACTTCCTTATCAAACGATCCGTCCAGATCCACATTGGAGATTGGTAAAGAAATCATTGACGACTTTATCGACGTTTGCGCAGAGAAATGCAGAGGGCAGTCCACAACATTATCCATCGTTGATCTGGCTGAGTTAGAAAAAACAGTTCCGACAACATTGACGGATTTTGCATCTTCGACAAGTGAATTGATTAAAAATAATGAATATAAAACAGTTTCCAATGCCCGCAGCGGAGCACGTGAGTTTGCAGTTTCCAGTAAAATCGATCAGGTTGACCTGGTACATCTGGCGAAAAACATGGGAACTTCTGAAGGTGATGAACTGGCTGAAACGATTCTAAGTTCAGTGAAATACAATCGCACATCCTCTAATATGACCAACTCTTACGGACTTTCCATTTATTTCCCGTTTAAGAAGGTATCTTCTGTGGATGAAATGGTAGAAACTTATGAGTTGATCGGCATGGACGAAGAGTATGCACGCTGTATTCAGGAGTTTGCAAGTATGGAGGTCAGTGGTCAGGCAGTGAGTGGCGGTACTCAGAGTCCACTTCCGTCCCTGACGGGAATGCTTGGCAGCGCAGGCGGTTATGGAAGTTCTGGTTCTTCCGGTTCTATGGATAATGCAGAGCTGATTGCGCAGCTTCTTATGGGATTCCTTGGCGGAGATATGAGCAGCATGGTTGGACTCAGCTCCGGAAATACAGGATTCTTAAATGATCGTACATTGAGCAATGAGGATATGCTGAGTTACTTTGTGGATAACCAATTC
>JAZOVL010000198.1:0-2847 GCA_045658685.1 Pilosibacter sp. | reverse complement strand
AAATATTATGAATAGATTTAAGAAGTATTTTAGAAAATTAGTAAAGGGGAAGTCAGTGGCGATTTCCCCTTTTATTTTATATATTCTGTTTAATAATTCTCGAAATCAGACCGACAGCAACATTACGATCTTCGTCAATTCTTGTTACAACAAAGCTGACTTCATCTTTTTTTCCAGGCATGCGACTATCATAGCAGCTGTGAGCTATTGCATTGACTCCGATATGAAGACGGACGAATACGGTACCTTTGTGTATATCAGTAACAACACCGGCATATTTTCCCTGAATCTTGCACTTACTCAAATTTGCCTTACTGGTATTACCATTGACGCTTTTAACATCAGCTTTTACTGTAATATCCTGTAAAGAATTTACAGTTACACTCAAAATTCGAACCAGGATTTGCTCACCGACGTGGAAATTTTCTGTAGCATCGCCAAGCCAATCCCAGGATAAGTCACGGGCAAGAATGGAGCATTCTACACCGAAGATTTCTACGCGGACAACTTTTTCAGCTACGGCAATGACTCTGGCTTGAACAATACGATCCTCACATACACGGGAAATTCCAGTGGAATCCGGCAGATAGAAAATCTGGCGTTTCTTATGCATTGCATCTTTTCTGCTGGCAACTACACTACGGCTGGTGTTATCAAGTCCCTTAATGATGAAATCAATCTCACATCCAATCATATTGCCGAGAATCTTATTTTGTCTCTGAATGAGTTCACCATAATCATGAACTTCGTCTTCGACCAGATTGATCATCATTTCCGCAAGAGGAATTACAATGCGCATTTCTTTGTAGTAAATGACGGCAATGGTTCCGCCACCCTCCATTCTTTCAATACCGCCTAATATTCCGGTCAGTACTTTGCGGGTACGATACGCATTCTGCAGTTCGTGCCAGATGGTGTCTTCACGGCTTTCAGGAGTTTCCACGTCGGCATCTGCAGTTAGCGTAAGAATGGAAGAAGGAGCAGTTCTCTTGATAGGAGAAGCAGGTACATTGGGAATGGAGGCATCGTTGTTAGTAGCAGTTTCAGTGAGCAAATTAGTGTTCATATCTTCAGATTTTGTTGTATTAGGCATATTAGTTAATCTCCTTTTTAGTTTTTATGTCATTATGGATTTTTTATCTGTAACTATAATTGTATATTCTTCCTCGGAAGGGAAGAGGGTTGGTGGGTCATCCGGAACATCAGCCAAAGGATTTTCCCTGACAGCAGAGGTCAAAGGTTTCTTTGGTGCTTTTGTTTTTTGGGGTTTCGGCTTAGGTTTCATCAAATTAGAAAAGTCCGGTTCTTCTGTTTCCGGAAGCTGTCGCCATGCCGGAATATGGTCGCTGGCCCGGCTTCCTTTTAGTTTTCTGCTTTCCGGATGAAGGGTATAGTCATATTTTCCAACCTTTAGTACTTTTTGACCACGTAGGATGATAAGAGCCTGGTCTAAGGGAAGGCGTAATACTTCGTCCGGAGTCATAAGTTTACGTTTCCCAATGGAGCGAGTTTCACGATATTCTGGTGTATAATCCGATACACGCCATGTATTCAGCTGTTTGGCTTCGCTGGCAACGGATACGCTTACCTCTCCGGTACGATTGGAGATAAATTCTGCAGTCATTTCGTCAGTGCATCCTAAGAAGAGCTGAGTGTCACAATTACCTATAATTTCCTGCCACTGATTTTGAGGATAGCGGTTCTGCATTTGGGGCAGGTTCTGGAAGATACAGCTGATGGACAATTGTCTGGAACGGATGGTACTGATCTTTTTCGTAAGATCTGCAATGGTACATCCACCATTTGCAAGTTCGTCTGCAAGGATATGTACCGGAACCGGAAGTTTTCCGCTGTCTCCATATTTGTCCGCATATCTTACCAGTTTGATAAAGACAAAGGACATGAACAGAGAAGACAAAAAATCAAAAGAGGAATCCTGATCGGAAGTGATGCAGAAGTATGCACATTTTTCGCGTCCAGGCTGTGTCAGATTGATTTCGTTGTAAGTGGTGATCTGCCGGATCAGTTTATTTTGGAAAACCTGAAGACGGGTTCCAAGACCAATAATGACGCCGCTTCGTACCGTGTCAGATGCCTGCTTGAAAATATTGTAAGAAGCTTTTGCCGGATGAGTTACCGGAAGCATATCGAATAAGCTGTTCAATTCTTTTTCAAAATTCATGGTAAGGAGCTTGTAGACCTGCCCGATGTTCCTGCCTTCCGGTGGGAAGCCTTGATCCACGTACAGAACAAGTGCTTTTAACAGGTTCATTTCCGAATTATCCCAGAAGTGGTCACCTTTGGCGGAGCCGGTATTCTTAATGATGACATCTGAGAATAACTGTGCCATGATTTCCTGTCCCTCAATTTCCGCCAGACAGTTCCAACTGTCGGAGTTCTCCGGATTGATGAGGTTGAAGACTTTTACCGTGTAACCATTTTCCTGTAAGTATAAGCAGAGGTCACCATACAGTTCGGATTTAGGATCTGTAATGATCAGGCTTTCTTCACGCTTGACACATTGAAAAACTACATTTCTTGCATAAGCACGGCTTTTCATGCTTCCGCTGGCACCAAAGACAGCGACATTACGGTTCATACGTGTATCTTCCGGCAGACATACGGCTTTGTTATAGAGCTCTCCTAAAATAACTCCGCGATTATTTGTGATATCAGATACTAGTTCTAATACCTTCTGCATTTCTGTATCTGTCATAAAACCGGATGTACCATAGGTGCCTTTGTCTGAATAGGAAAAATTGCGTTCCTTATCGTAAGTATCTTTATTTCCAAATCCCATACGCATCACCATAAAGATGAGCAGTCCAAAAAGTGTCAGACACAAAA
>JAZOVL010000197.1:0-11644 GCA_045658685.1 Pilosibacter sp. | reverse complement strand
TAAAAATGTATAAATGTTATAATAATAGTAACTATTCTCACATCAAAATGAATTATTGAGATGGAAGACAGGGTTACATGAAGGAAATATGGAGAGTCGCAATGATAGGAGGTTGCGGCTGTTTGGAATAGGTTCATGAGTGAAGCTGTGTCTTTTGTGGCACAGCTTTTTTGTATATATAAAGACTTAGGAGGAAAATATGGAAACCAGAGTAGCAGTTATGAGTATTATCGTGGAAGATCCGGAATCTGTGCAGGAGATGAATGAACTGCTGCACCAATACGGAGATTATGTGATCGGAAGGATGGGAATTCCTTACCGAAAGAAGGGTATTAACATTATCAGTATTGCACTGGATGCTCCTCAGGATGCGATCAGTGCATTATCCGGAAAGATTGGAAAACTGTCCGGAGTCAGTTCAAAGGTGGCATATTCCAATGCAGGTAAGAAATAAGAGAAAGAATGCGAGGATGAACACATGATTAAAATTGCAGTATACGGAAAAGGCGGAATTGGAAAATCCACAACAGTTTCCAATGTATCCGCAGCGCTCAGTGACATGGGATATAAAGTGATGCAGATCGGATGTGATCCGAAGGCAGATTCTACAGTGAACCTGCATGGAAAAGAGAATGTGGAAACGGTATTGGAGCTGGTTCGTACAAAGAAAAATAATTTCACACTGGATGACATGGTTACGGAAGGTTACGGCGGAGTGATCTGTGTAGAAGCAGGTGGTCCGACTCCGGGACTGGGCTGTGCAGGCAGAGGCATTATCGCAGCTCTTGAGAAGCTGGCAGAGAAAGGTGCTTATGATGTTTATAAGCCGGATGTGGTATTTTATGACGTTCTCGGAGATGTAGTCTGCGGCGGTTTTTCCATGCCGATGCGCGGCGGTTACGCAGATAAAGTGTTTGTTATTACGTCCGGAGAAAATATGGCGATCCATGCAGCGGCCAACATTGCGATGGCAGTGGAGGGTTTTAAGGGCCGTGGATATGCGGAGCTTGGCGGCGTAATCCTGAACCGAAGAAATGTGAAGAATGAAGATGCAAAGGTTGCAGAGCTGGCGGAAGATATCCAGTCTGAAGTGATTGCTTCTTTAAGCCGCAGTGAACTGGTTCAGGAAGCGGAAGAAATGAAAAAGACAGTCATCGAAGCATTCCCGGACAGTGAGATGGCTCAGGAATACAGAGAACTGGCGAAGACATTATTAAAGATTTGTGGGGTGGCTGCATGTTAAAACGAGTAGGTGGAGAAATCAATCCCCGTGGTGCGGAAGTGGCGATTCGTGATGCAAGTTTTCCGGCACCGTTTGTATCCGGTCTGGAGTATGCGGCACCGGCGAGAGGAACATGGAATATTGTGCATACAGGCATGCTGATCCCGGAAGCACATGAAATCTTTGTGTGCGCGGCTGGCTGTCTTCGCGGTGTTGTGCTGACGGCCGCGGAACTTCACGCAGAGCACCGTTTTTCAACGGTTGCTGTCCGTGAGCATAATCTGTTGGACGGCGATATGGAAGAGTTGGTTATTGAAGGAGTTAGTGAGATCATTGAAAAGCTTCCGAAACGTCCGCCGGCGGTTTTGGTCTATACAAGCTGTATCCACCATTTTGCAGGCTGTGATCTGGATATGATCTACCGCGAATTACGCGAACGGTTCCCAGATATTGATTTTACGGATTGCTACATGAATCCGATCATGAGAAAAAGCGGACTGACACCGGATCAGATCATGAGAAGTCGCCTGTATGCACTGTTAAAGGAACGTACGAAAGATGAAAATGCAGTGGCGATCATCGGAAATGATCTTCCGACCTGTGAAGAAAGTGAATTATATCAGTATTTAAAAGAACAGGGATTTAAAATTCACGAAATCACTTCCTGCAAGACATATGAAGAGTATCAGGAAATGGCAGAGAGCAGTTTCTATATTTCTTACAATGCGGCGGCAGTTGCAGGTGGTAAGATGTTAGAGGAGCGACTTGGGGGCAGACAGATATATGTTCCGTTCAGTTTTGATTACGATGAGATCGATCGAGGTTATCGTGCACTGGCAGAGTCCCTTGGGAAACCGATTCCGGATTTTTCTTTCAAACGTGAAGAATGTGATAAGGCATTAAAAGAAACAAAAGACTTGATCGGAGATACACCGATCTCCATTGATTTTGCATTCTGTCCAAGACCGCTTGGATTGGCACGGATGTTGCTGGATGCAGGATTTCATGTGGAAAAAGTGTATCTGGATGCCATCTCCGGCGAAGAAAAGAAGGATTATTTATACTTGCAGCAGGTATTTCCAAATTTGACACTTCACCCGACGGTTCACGCAAAAATGCGGTTTATGGCTTCGAAGGAGCCGACAAAGACATTGGCCATTGGCCAGAAAGCGGCATATTTTGCAAATACCAATCATTTCGTCAATGTGGTGGAAGGCGGCGGTATGCACGGATATCAGGCTGTGCTGCAGACATTAAAATATATGAGAGAAGCATTTTTAGAAGAAAAAGATATGCGTTCCTTGATTCAGATCAAAGGAATGGGATGTGAGGGCTGCATATGAGACAAATAGCGAGAATTATTTCGACATATTCTGCTGACGTGTTTGGCGTGTGTTCTGCATTGTTTGAATTGGGCGGTATGACAGTCATGCATGACGCATCCGGATGCAATTCCACTTATACGACTCATGATGAGCCGCGCTGGTATGATATGGACAGTATGGTGTACATTTCTGCACTTACAGAGATGGAAGCAATTATGGGCGATGATGAGAAACTGATCTGCGATATTGCAGAAGCTGCAGAAGATTTAAAACCGGCATTCATTGCGATCGCAGGAACACCGATCCCGGCTATGACTGGATTTGATTATGACTCTGTGGCTTATCTCATCGAGCAGAGAACCGGAATTCCGACGTTTGGCTTTGCAACAACCGGAATGAATACGTACGTGCAAGGAGTGTCCATGGCATTGGAAGGTTATGCGCGGCGCTTTGTGGATCGCAGCGTGGAAAAGACAGAGAATCTTTCTGCCAACATTTTAGGACTGACACCTCTTGATTTTACGGTAAACGGATGTGATCGTTCAATTGAGACATTCTTAGAAAAGTCTGGTTTTCAGGTGATTTCCAAATGGGCCATGGGAAGTGCACCGGAGGAATTGAAAATGGCCGGAAAGGCTCATGTGAATCTGGTGGTTTCTTCCGCCGGCCTGGGTGTGGCAAAGGCACTTTATGAGATGTTCGGAACTCCGTATGTGATCGGTCTTCCATATGGAAAGGAAGCATCAGAAAAGCTTTCTGTGCTGCTTCATAAAGCTGTGAGTGTGGAGCGTGCATCAGAACAGGCATGTTTTATGGAGTGGAGCTGTCTTCCGGGAGAAGAAGCCGCGATCATAGGAGAGGGAATTACGTCCCTCGCGATTGCCAATGCCATTGAGCTTACAACAGGAAAAGGCGTAAAAGTCCTTTGTGCGACCGAGTGTGAGGAAGGGATTCTCAGGACAAAAGACGAGATTACAATGGACGAGGATGAAATCGAAAAAGCTCTTGATGGGACAAAAATTGTGATCGCAGATCCGTTGTACCGTCCAATCTGTCCGGAGGGAACCGAATTTATTCCGCTGCCGGTGGAGGCATTTTCCGGCAGAATATACCGAGAGGAAATTCCGAATCTGACGAAAACATTTGACAGCTGGATTGCTTGCAATCAGTACACTAACTTGGTATAATATAAAGGACGTGTAATGGCGAAAAAGGTACAATGAGATCGAAGTGCCGGTTCGCTGTCGTGAATCATTTCTTTTAAGTTATATGGAGGAAGGTATATGCAGTACAGAAAAATGGGTAATACTGGTGTTGAGGTGTCCGCTCTTGGTTTCGGATGTATGCGTCTCCCGATTAACGAAGACAAAACCATCAACGAAGAGAAGGCAATCGCTATGATCCGCCATGCAATTGACAATGGTGTGAACTATGTAGATACCGCTTATCCGTACCACCAGGGAACAAGTGAGATCTTGGTTGGTAAAGCATTACAGGACGGTTACAGAGAGAAAGTATATCTCGCTGACAAGATGCCGATGAATGTTGTTTCATCCGCAGAGCACTTTGATGAGCTTTTAGATGAGCAGCTTGCAAAGTGCGGTACAGATCATTTTGATTTCTATCTTCTTCATGCTCTGAACCGTGAGCGTTTTGAGCAGAAAGTGAAACCGTTTGGTCTTGTACAGAAGATGGCAGAAGCAAAAGCAGCAGGCAAAGTTCGCTACATTGGATTCTCTTTCCATGATGACCTTGAAACATTCAAAGAGATCATCGACTGTTACGATGGCTGGGATTTCTGCCAGATCCAGTATAACTATATCAACACACACCACCAGGCTGGTACAGAGGGCTTAAAATACGCAGCCTCCAAAGGCCTTGGCGTTGTGATCATGGAACCGCTTCTTGGTGGTAAGCTTGCAAATCTGGCTCCGCACGTAGCAGCGGCATTCCCGGATAACAAACCGCACGTTGAGTATGCACTTGACTGGTTATGGGATCAGGAGGAAGTAAGCCTTCTTCTCAGCGGTATGACAGAGCCGGAGCAGGTTGAGCAGAACTTAGTATATGCTTCCAGAAGCAGCATCGGTATGGTAACAGAAGAAGAGAAGGCGATCTATGCAAATGCAAAAGAGATCTTCGATAGAGCTTCCTTAGTTGACTGTACAAAGTGTGAATATTGTATGCCGTGTCCGTTCGGTCTGAATATCCCGGGCATTTTCGCTGCTTACAATAAGAGCGCAAGCCATGGTATGGCAACCGGTAAGGCTGAGTACGAGGCTATGGAAACTAAGGCAGACGCATGTCGTGCATGCCGTCGCTGTGAGCAGGTATGTCCGCAGAACATCAAGATCAGCGAAGTAATGCCGAAAGTTGTAAAGACATTCGCATAAGAAATAATCAGGCATTGGGCCGGCACTTTGTTGAGTGCCGGCCGGATGTATATAAAAACCAGAGAATGGAGGCCCTGTTTATGTCAGAAGATAAGAAGAAAGATATCGATAAGAAGGAACTGAAAGCAAAGATTGAAAAAGCGACCGAGCGATTGAGCCTTTTAGAGCGTCAGGCGAGAGAGGCGAAAATCCCGATTCTGATCACCTTCGATGGATATAGCGCAGCAGGAAAGGGTCTTCAGATCAATCGTCTGATTCAGGCGATGGACCCAAGAGGATTTGATGTATATGCAGGAGGAAAAGACGGAGAAGAGGCAGCGATGCATCCGTTCCTCTGGAGATATGCGATCAAAACTCCGGCGGATGGAAGAATTGCAATTTTCGATACCAGCTGGTATCGCTACGTACAGAAAGATCTGTTTGACGGAAAAACGAAAGAATCTCAGTTGGACGATGCATTTTATGATATTTGTGCGTTTGAGCAGCAGTTGATCGACAGTGGAATGATCCTGATCAAGCTGTTCCTTTCCATCTCGCAGAAAGAGCAGAAGAGACGTTTTGAAAAATTAGAAGGCTCCAAGGAGACATCCTGGCGTGTAAACAGCAATGACTGGAAGAGAAATGCCCAGTTTGAAAAATTTGAGAAGATCAATCAGAACATGATCGAACGTTCTGAGAATAAAGAAGCGCCGTGGGTCATCGTTGATGCGAATGATGGAGACCAGGCAGGACTCGCGATCATGCTGGCGGTAACTGAGCGCCTGGAGAAAGCCCTTGCTGATCGGGCAAAAGGAAAGAAAGCCGGAGTATATAAAGGACCGGTTCCGGAAAAGGATCAGTATAAAAATGGTATTCTTTCGAAAGTAGATCTGACAAAATCTCTAGAAAAGAGTGAATATAAAGAGAAGCTGGATAAGCTTCAGAAAAAACTGGAGAAGCTGCATAGTGAACTGTACCGTCAGAGAATTCCGGTGGTACTGTGCTTTGAAGGCTGGGATGCAGCAGGAAAAGGCGGTGCGATCAAGCGTCTTACCAGCCATATGGATCCGCGAGGCTATAAAGTGTGTCCGACTCCGGCTCCGAACAGTGTGGAAAAAGCACATCACTATATGTGGCGTTTCTGGAACAACGTTCCGAAGGATGGTCATGTTGCGATTTATGATCGTACCTGGTATGGTCGTGTGATGGTAGAACGTATTGAAGGTTTCTGTACAGAAGACGACTGGAGAAGAGCGTATAAAGAAATCAATGATTTTGAGGCACATCTGAGCCATTCCGGTGCAGTTGTTTTGAAGTTCTGGATCGATATTGATAAAGACGAGCAGGAGAAGAGATTCAATGAGCGTATGATCAATCCTGCAAAACAGTGGAAGATCACAGATGAGGACTGGAGAAACCGTGAAAAGTGGGATCAGTATGAGGAGGCGGTCAATGAGATGATCGCGAATACATCCACAGAAGCGGCTCCGTGGATTGTTGTGGAAGGTAATTCCAAGTATTATGCCCGCATCAAAGTACTGAAAACGGTTGTAAAAGCACTGGAAGAGAAGATTAAAGAAGTGGAAAAAGCGAAGAAATAATATGGGAAAAGTCGTAGTGATCGGCGGCGGAGCGGCCGGAATGGCAGCTGCAATCGGTGCAGCCCAGTCCGGTCATTCTGTAACGCTTTATGAAAAAAACGAAAAGCTTGGAAAAAAGATTTATATTACCGGTAAGGGCCGATGCAATGTGACCAATGCCTGTGATACGGAAGAACTGTTTGGCAATGTTGTAACCAATGGAAAGTTCTTATACAGTGCCATTTACGGTTTTACTAACTTTGACATGATGGATCTGATGGAAGAAAGCGGCTGTCATTTGAAGACAGAGCGCGGAAACCGTGTATTCCCGGTCTCTGATAAGGCTTCCGATGTTATTTTTGCATTGGAACGCAAGATGAAGAGCCTGGGTGTGGAGATCCGTCTCAATGAACCGGTCAAGGAATTGATCGTAGAAGACGGTGCATGCAAAGGTGTGGTTCTGGAAAAGAGCAGACGTAAAGTCACAGCTGATTCTGTTGTGATCGCTACCGGCGGTTTTTCTTACCAGACAACCGGTTCTACAGGTGACGGTTATGAATTTGCAAAAGCAGCAGGACATACGGTGACAGAGCTTTCTCCGGCACTGGTTCCGTTCATCTGTGCGGAAGAAGACGTTCGCGCATTACAGGGACTTTCTCTGCGCAACATCGCGGTGACCGTGTATAACGGAAAGAAAGTTCTTTGGAAAGAATTCGGCGAGATGTTGTTCACACATTTTGGTGTGAGTGGTCCGGTTGTATTAAGTGCCAGCAGCTATGCGGCGAAGGCATTAAAAAAGAATCCGCTTGTGATGGATATCGATTTAAAACCGGCTCTTTCCAGAGAGCAGTTGGATGCCAGAATCCTGAGAGATTTTGACGAAGCAAAGAACAAGCAGTTCAAAAATGCATTGAATCAGTTGTACCCGGCAAAGATGATCCCGGTTATCATCGCGCGAAGCGGTATCAATCCGGAGAAACAGATCAATGAAGTGACTGCTGTGGAGCGTGAACGCCTGCTTTCTATTACAAAGGCATTCCGTGTGACTCTGACAGGACTTCGTGGATTTAGTGAGGCGATCGTGACCCAGGGCGGTGTTTCTGTAAAAGAGGTAAATCCGTCAACAATGGAATCCAAGAAGGTTTCCGGTCTGTATTTCGCCGGAGAAGTGCTGGATCTGGATGCCGTGACTGGTGGATTTAACTTACAGATCGCATGGTCCACCGGAATGCTGGCGGGAAGAAGCTGTCTGTAAATAATATGAATAATTTTCCGAATACGGAAGTATAATACGAGGAGGAAAACATGTCTTTTAACGTGGCAATTGACGGCCCGGCAGGTGCCGGAAAGAGCACTGTGGCAAAGGCAGTGGCAAAAAGTCAGGGATTTATCTATGTAGATACCGGTGCGATGTACCGTGCCATGTCCCTGTATTTTATCAGAAAAGGAATTGATTCCAACGACGCAGAGACCATCTGCTCAAAATTAGACGAAATTGAGATTTCTCTGGCTTACGAGGATGGAGTACAGCAGGTTTTCCTGAATGGGGAAAATGTTTCCGGACTGATCCGTACTGAGGAAGTGGGAATGGCAACCTCGACGATCTCTAAAATCAAAGAAGTGAGAGAAAAAATGGTAGCGCTTCAGCAGGAGATCGCAAAGACAACAGATGTTGTGATGGATGGCAGAGATATCGGAATGTGGGTGCTTCCGGATGCAGATGTGAAGATCTATCTGACTGCAAGTTCCAGGGAACGTGCAAGAAGACGATATAAAGAGCTTTTGGAAAAAGGCGGAACCAAGACCTTAGAGGAGATTGAGCAGGATATTATTGCCAGAGACTATCAGGATATGCACCGCGAAAACTCGCCGTTGGTACAGGCTCCGGGTGCAGTATATCTGGATTCCTCTGATATGACACTGAAAGAAGTCATTGATACAATTGTGAATATGATCAAGGACAAACAGGCAGCCGTTTAAGGAGGAGCAGAATGGAAGTGATCGTTGCAAAAACAGCCGGTTTCTGCTTTGGTGTAAAGCGAGCTGTTGAAAAGGTTTATGAGCAGATCGCATACGGAAAGAAGCCGATCTTTACGTATGGTCCGATCATTCACAATGAAGAGGTGGTTCGAGACCTGAGTGAAAAAGGTGTTGGAGTCATTGATACGAAGGAAGAATTAGCGGCGCTGAAAGAGGGCGTTGTTGTGATTCGTTCTCATGGTGTGGGCAAAGAGATTTATGATATTCTGGAAGGAAACGGCGTAGAAATCGTGGATGCGACCTGCCCGTTTGTTAAGAAGATTCATAACATCGTAGCCGAACAGAGTGCAGCAGGCCGTCAGGTGATTATCGTCGGTGATGAGAATCATCCAGAGGTTCAGGGAATCAGAGGTTGGGGCGATGATAAGGCAAAAGTCATTGATTCTTATGAGGAATTTGAAAAGTTGGAGATTTCCCCTGAAGTACAACTTTGTCTGGTGGCTCAGACGACATTTAATTACAATAAATTTCAAGAATTAGTTGAAAAATTTTCAAGAACGAGTTATGATATAAATGTTTTAAATACAATTTGCAATGCGACACAGGAAAGACAGGTGGAAGCAAAGAAAGTAGCTTCCCAGGTAGATGTGATGCTGGTTATCGGAGGGAAACACAGCTCTAATACCCAGAAGCTATATGAGATCTGCCAGAAAGAATGTAAGAATACATATTACATTCAAACCATAGGCGACTTAAATCCTGAATGTATAAGTTCGGCGTGCAATGTAGGTATTACGGCAGGGGCGTCAACCCCGAATAATATTATCGAGGAGGTTCATACTAATGTTAGAGTTAAGTTTTGAACAAATGTTAGAAGAGTCTTTAAAGACAATACGTACAGGAGAGGTTGTTACTGGTAAGGTCATCGACGTTAAAGAAGATGAGATCGTTTTAAATATCGGCTACAAAGCAGATGGCATTATCCCGCGCAATGAGTACACAAACGAGTCTAACGCAGACTTAAGAACTCTTGTACAGGTTGGTGAAGAGATGGAAGCTAAAGTTCTCAAAGTGAACGATGGCGAAGGTCAGGTTGCTCTTTCCTATAAGAGACTGGCTGCAGACAGAGGCAACAAGAAACTTGAGGAAGCTTTCGAGAACAAAGAAGTTCTTACAGCAAAAGTTGCTCAGGTTCTTGATGGTGGCTTAAGCGTTATCGTTGATGAAGCTAGAATCTTCATCCCGGCTAGCCTTGTTTCTGATGTATACGAGAAAGATCTTTCCAAGTATGCTGGTCAGGAGATCGAATTCGTTATCACAGAGTTCAACCCGAAGAGAAGAAGAGTGATCGGTGATCGCAAACAGTTAGTCGCTGCTAAGAAGGCAGAGCTTCAGAAAGCTCTCTTCGAGAAGATTGCAGTTGGTCAGACAGTTGAAGGTACAGTTAAGAATGTTACTGATTTCGGTGCATTCATCGATCTCGGCGGCGCTGATGGTCTCCTTCATATCTCTGAGATGTCCTGGGGCAGAGTAGAAAGCCCGAAGAAGGTATTCAAGGTAGGCGACAAAGTTACAGCTTTAATTAAAGATATCAACGGTGAGAAGATCGCTCTTTCCATGAAATTTGCTGATACAAATCCGTGGGCAAACGCTACAGAGAAATACGCAGTTGGCAACGTAGTATCCGGTAAGGTTGCACGTATGACTGACTTCGGTGCATTCGTAGAGTTAGAGGCAGGCGTTGACGCTCTCCTTCATGTTTCCCAGATCTCCAAAGAGCACGTTGCTAAACCGGCAGACGTACTTGCAATCGGTCAGGAAATCACAGCTAAGATTGTTGACTTCAACGAAGAAGGCAAGAAGATCAGCTTAAGCGTAAAAGCTATGGAAGCTCCGGCAGCAGCTGAAGAGGCACCGGTAGAGGAATAATCGTAAGATGTTAATAAAGGGCATCGCAGTTTTGACTGTGGTGCTCTTTTTGCTTCTGGTTCTTGGGGAGAGAAAAGGATGAATAAAAAAGCAATCAGGGATTTAATTATTGTGATTTTGCTGCTTGTGGCGTTTCCTGTCGTTCTGCGAGGTGGTGGAAAAATCTTCGGAATTGTAGTTGCAGCAATGATTGTTGCAGCCACTTTGGTCATGCTGCCGTTTTGCGTGACACTGGGACTTTTGTTTGCCGGAGGTATACAAGTGGTTTCTGGATTTTCTGCTATGAGTAAGGGGCTTCCAAATGGTATGTCTACATTAGGTTTTGGAGTTCTTCTTTTTGCAGGAGGAATACTGACATTGATTCTTTCAGTTATATTTTACAAAAAGAGTATCCCGTGGGTGATCCGAAAGCTTAAAGTTGGTTCAGATAAGAAGCAGGAAATAAAAGAAGAAAACAAGGAATAAATTTCTAAAAATTGAACATACTGTCATTATAAAAGAGCATAGGAAGAGATTTTAGGAGGACGATGTTCATGGTAAAAAAGAAACCGGAGCCGATTGATCCAAACAATCTAAAACCGGAAGACCGACTGAAATTTGAGATTGCGACTGAATTGGGCTTGGCAGATAAAGTGATCGCAAATGGCTGGCGAAGTCTGACTTCCAAAGAAAGCGGCCGTATCGGAGGTATGGTAACAAAAAGAAAACGGGAAATAGCAGCGAAAACCGCTGAATAAGAGAGAAAAGGAATCGTTTCATATCGTTTGACGATTCCTTTTTTCTGTGTGGAATGATATAATAGAATTCAGAGATAAATTCAATCCATAAGCGATAAGGAGGATACTATGAGAGTCAGTGATTTTGGATGCAATAAAAAAGGAGAATCTGCAAAATTATATACATTTGAAAATCAGAATGGTATGGAGATGCAGGTTTCTGATTTTGGAGCCACTTTAGTTGCACTGCTGATACCGGATAAATATGGTGCAAAAAGAGATGTGGTTCTTGGATATGATGATCCTGCCGGATATGAAGGTCCGTTAGGAACTTTTTTTGGTGCAACAGTAGGCCGACATGCAAACCGTATCGGAAAAGGCACATTTACATACAAAGGAATCCAGTATCAGTTAGATAAAAACAACGGAAACAATAATTTACATAGTGGATTGGATTTCTGGAGTTTCCGAATCTGGAATGTGAGAGAAACACCGAAAAACAGCATTACATTTTCTTTAC
>JAZOVL010000196.1:0-1514 GCA_045658685.1 Pilosibacter sp. | reverse complement strand
TCTCGATAAATTGTATTTCTCGGTACTTGCTTCTTGTACAGTAAATCAGTCTTTTCAATGAACTTCTAAAATCCTCCGAAGAGGCCCCGTTTTTGATTGGGGTTGCAAAGGTACGCTTTATTTTTTAATCTCCAAATTTTTCTGCAAAAATTTTTAAGATTTTTTCTCAGCGTCAGTCTCGGTAAGAACTCTCTGCCTTTGTCAGACACCCGTTTTTCAAATGGGAGTGCAAAGGTACGCTTTATTTTCAAACTTCCAAACTTTTCTGAAACTTTTTTAATACAAAAATCAGCCTCATATTGCTAAGAGGCTGATTTTCATTATTATAAATTTTCTAGAAATTATACTTGATCATCATATTCACGCGATGGTTACCGATCCAATGCAGGCCATCAGTTGCAAGAGCTCGATTGTTCAGATATTTGACACCGGAATCGTCTTTGATATAGTCTCCATACTGAACCGCCGTCCACTGATATTCCAATCCTACATTCATCTTACCTACATTGTAAACAATCTGTGGATTGATTCTATAGATCTGGTTGATATTCGAGAAACCGTTGCCGCAGAAATAAACATCAGATGATGCAATATTAGCCTCAAGAGGATTGGCCAATCCTAAAGTCTTTGTGTAGCCCAACATAAGCACGCCCTGCCACTTCTTTCCGTAGATCATAGAAAGCCACGTAGAAGAACTGCGAAGCGATGCATATTCCCAGTTGCCGTCAGAATCCTCCCCTACCTTGGCATATCCGGACATCAGATTCATGTGCTCTCCTCCTTCACCATAAGTTGACTTGAACTTAAGTCCGAACTTTCCTTTTGCATACTGGCTATATATATAATATAGGAGTGAGGTCTTGCGGTCCGACACTTTTACCGTAACATCATTAACCTGACCATAGACTCTTGGCTTGATGCTCAAAAGATCGGCACCCGCCCTTAGAAGGAATCCATTATTCTTATATGCTACAGCCGCATACAGCTCTGGCGTCATTCCATATTTCATATATATGGCCGAAGCACCGATTGGTCCCTGTGAATTGTACTGCATCTGCCACAAAGCCGCAGCTGACACAATCCAATTATTGCCAAGGTTAGCATCCATCTGCACGAGAGGCGTACGCGAGAACGGTCCGAACGGCGCGCCAACCTCGAGACTGAACACATGAGGGAAATCAGCTGCCATCGGGTGCCATGCCTGTCCGATCTTCAAGCCCACAGAAGCCTTTGCCTCCTCATTCAACGGAAGATCCTTCCATGTCACAGTAGCATACGCCTGACGCAAACGCATCTGGGCTGTTCCTGAGATGCTGGTATTTCCCGGGAAATATTTTGTAGCGTTGGCATTTGACGAGTTGGAAAGTCCAGCATAGAAATCAGCCTCAAACTTTGCACCGAAATGAACATTGTTCATCTGGTAACCAGTCACATCGAGACCCACACGTGAAGTAAGTGCAACAAAGCGGAAAGATCCATGATCATTCAGATCAAGGCTTCCATTCTCGTTCATC
>JAZOVL010000195.1:0-8227 GCA_045658685.1 Pilosibacter sp. | reverse complement strand
AGAAGCAGCCTGGAAAAAAGGTCTTTCCCATAACCGTAAAAAACATTATATTTTGGAAGAGGGAATTGCAGTTCCATTCCTGGTGGACCTGGGTGTCCAGACGAAGGAGGGGAAAATTGTAAATTCCAGATATGATAAGTTTCGTCAGATCAATCGTTTCCTGGAATTTATTGAAGACATTCTTCCAAAGCTGGATAAATCAAGAGAAAATGTAATTCTTGATTTTGGATGCGGAAAATCATATCTGACATTTGCTATGTATCATTATCTGAAGGAATTAAAAGGTTATCCGGTCCGCATTATCGGTCTTGATCTGAAAGATGATGTAATCAAAAAATGTAATGATCTGGCTCGCAGATATGGTTATGAAAAGCTTTCTTTCTATACAGGCGATATTGCCTCCTACGAAGGTGTTGATCAGGTGGATATGGTTGTTACTCTTCATGCATGTGATGTGGCAACAGACTATGCATTAGAAAAGGCAGTTCGTTGGGGTGCGAAAGTGATTCTTTCTGTTCCCTGTTGTCAGCATGAACTGAATCGACAGATGGAAAATGAGTTGTTAAAACCGATTTTCCAGTATGGAATTATTAAGGAACGTACGGCCGCCCTTTATACAGACGCGATTCGTGCTCAGATCCTCGAGTCCGTGGGTTACCGGACCCAGATTTTAGAGTTTATTGATATGGAGCATACTCCGAAAAACCTTCTGATCCGTGCTGTAAAGCAGGGGAGTCCGAAAGATAATAAGAAAGAGCTGGAAGCAATCATGAAAGAATTTCATATGGAACCGACGTTGTATCGTCTGTTACATCAACCGCTTTCCGGCAATAAGAGGACAGATATATGATAACTAGATTTGAAGTAAATGAAACAAATAAAATGATTGTGCATGATAATCTGGATGTGCGTACGATCACACTTGGTATCAGCCTTTTGGATTGCTGCGACAACGATTTGGATGTGCTTAATGAGAAGATTTATAAAAAAATCACAGAAACTGCCAAGGATTTGGTAAAAACAGGAAAGGATATCGAAAAGGATTTTGGTATTCCGATCGTAAACAAGAGAATCTCAGTTACTCCAATTGCACTTGTAGGTGCCTCTGCGTGTAAGACACCAGAAGACTTTGTTACAATTGCAAAAACTCTGGACCGAGCAGCGAAAGAGGTTGGTGTTAACTTTATCGGCGGATATTCTGCATTGGTTTCCAAAGGAATGACAACCGCAGATGAGAATCTTATGCGTTCCATCCCTCAGGCAATGAAGGAAACAGATTTTGTCTGCAGCTCTGTCAATGTAGGATCTACAAAGACCGGTCTGAATATGGATGCCGTTCGCCTTATGGGTGAGATGGTGGTGGAGACAGCAGAACTGACAAAAGAGAATGACTGTATTGGCTGTGCAAAACTTGTTATCTTCTGCAATGCCCCGGATGACAATCCGTTTATGGCAGGTGCGTTCCATGGTGTTACTGAAGCAGATGCCATTATTAACGTCGGTGTTTCTGGACCAGGTGTTGTAAAGACTGCACTGGAAAGAGTGCGTGGAGAGAATTTTGAAGTGCTTTGTGAAACAATCAAAAAGACTGCATTCAAGATTACTCGCGTTGGACAGCTTGTTGCGCAGGAGGCATCTTCACGACTTGGTATTCCATTTGGTATCATTGACCTTTCTCTCGCTCCAACACCTGCAGTAGGTGATTCTGTAGCGGAGATTTTAGAAGAAATCGGTCTGGAGCGCGTTGGTGCTCCGGGCACAACGGCAGCCCTTGCTATGTTAAATGATCAGGTAAAGAAGGGCGGTGTGATGGCGTCTTCTTATGTAGGCGGACTTTCCGGCGCATTTATTCCGGTTAGTGAAGATCAGGGGATGATAGATTCTGTGCTTGCAGGTGCTCTGACATTGGAGAAATTGGAAGCAATGACTTGCGTATGCTCCGTAGGACTGGACATGATCGCAATTCCGGGAGATACTTCCGCGGCTACAATTTCCGGTATTATCGCAGATGAAGCAGCCATTGGTATGATCAACCAGAAAACAACTGCTGTACGTCTGATACCGGTGATTGGAAAAGGCGTGGGAGAGAGCGTAGAATTTGGCGGACTCCTTGGTTACGCTCCGATTATGCCGGTCAATCAGTTTAGCTGTGAGAAATTTATCTCCAGAACCGGAAGAATCCCGGCTCCGATCCACAGCTTTAAGAACTAAAAATTTATAGATATTCAAAAACGGCCAATGTAGAGATACAAAGGCCGTTTTTGTTATACTATAATGACTGAATTTGTAAATTCGTTTTTTGTTGGTCTGCCTGATTTTAGCTGACTGATCAGACGGTACAACTCGGCTGTCATTAACTGCTTTTTAAACAATGCAAACTGTTTTTCAGAAAGGATGGTTTCCGCATTCGCCGTTTTTGTTATAATAGGAGCAGCAGCATGTTTCTTAAATTCGGAAAGCAACGGTCCGGATTCTTTTCGGAAACCAAGAATACGAAGCCATGGGGCTGAAGCATATGCTTTGAACTGTGCAGAGTCATCTTTCGTGTTTCCAAGCATAAGATTTAACAGACAGCGGTTTACACGTGTATACGTATAGTTGCGGTCTTTGCGCTCAGAAACCAATTGATCGGAAGAATGAAAATCTAATCGATACTTGTAGAGTTTTCGCGCCAAATCATCCGGCATTCCGGAGATATTGGATAAATACTCAAAGGAGGCTGTCAGTATCTTTTCGCACAGCAGAAGAGAACAATCATTAAACGCTACAGGTGGGCAGGTGTAATCGGTAAGGACGTCAAAATGTTCATATGGTAGAATCTCCTGCAAGAATTCCAGATCTTTTTCCAGTATGGCTTTTCTTGCTGCAGTAGCAGATGCGAAGTTCCCTTCTTTTTTCTCGCTATGGTAGCCCGGATCATTTCTCTTAAGTGTGGCCGGAATGATGGGAGAATTTATTTTTTTTAAGGCCCGCAAATATTCAATTCCCAGAATGTCATTTGGAAGTGAAGCAATAGGATTTGTTTCGCCAAAGGCATTTGCTCGTGCATCCGGCCATGAAAGACCAGATTTCAGTCCTGCTTTAATTTTAGAAGAGATTTCTTCGGATTCATGAGAAAGTATATTTGCCTGTTCGTGTAAACATGCAATGTCTCCGGATTCGCTTCCAAAAAATAAATAGTCACATATTCCGGTTGCGGCCAGTGTGTTGACTCCGCACTCTGCAAAATCGGGAGCTGATGCAACAGAACCATAGACCGGCATTTCGAGAATCAGATCGGCTCCGGCCAGAAGTGCAGTTTTTGCACGCATATATTTTGAATAGATTGCAGGTATGCCGCGCTGAGTATAGTCGCCGCTCATGACAACGACAAGATAATCACAGCCGGTAATCTTTCGAGCTTGTTCCAGATGGTATTTATGACCGTTGTGAAATGGATTATATTCGGCAATAATTCCGGTTGTCTTCATTTGAACCTCTTTCCTTTGAAAATACTGTGAAAAATCTATAAATAATATATAATAAATAAAAGATTTATTCAATATGGAATTGTTATCTGTCAAAATATGTGATATACTATTGCACAAAGTTACTTAGCAGCAAGTTAATACGTCGAACTTGAGTTGGCATTTATGGCTGAACGGACGAAAAGCATTACATAATAGAAAGGATGGACGATATGAAACTGATTTACGCGATTGTACGTTATGATAATGAAGATGAGGTTGTAAGCGCACTTACAAAACAGCATTTCAGCATCACAAAGCTCAATACCACAGGTGGTTTCCTGAGAAAGGGAAATACGACTCTGATGATCGTTACCGAAGATGAGCATGTTCAGGAAGCGATTGATATTATTAAGAAGGAATGCGGCAAACGTCAGAAAATTACGATCAATATGCCGTATATTTCAGGTGCTGCGATGATGAACTATGCGACCATGCCAACAACAGTAGAAGTAGGTGGTGCGACAATCTTCGTAACCAATGTAGAACATTTCGAGAAAATTTAATAAGAACTTACACTCCGGAGCCGTGATGCCCCGGAGTTTTTCTGTTTTGCGATATTTGTTTAAAAAATAACAAGACGTATGAAAAAAAATGCAAAAATTTGTGAATTGTTACTTGTATCAGTTATTTGACTGAGATATAATAGAATCACGTATGAAACCATTTTTAAAATGGAAATAAGAAGGGAGTAATTATCATGGCATTCATTGATCTTATGAAAGAAAAAGCAAGAAGCAACAAGAAGACAATCGTTCTTCCGGAGGCAGAAGACAAGAGAACTTTAGTTGCAGTTGAGAAAATTATGGAAGAGGGCACAGCAAACCTGATCCTTCTTGGCAACGCAGAGAAAATCGCTGCAGACGCTAAAGAGTTCGGCGCAAACATCGAGGGCGCTGCAATTGTTGATCCGGCAAACGATGCAAACTTCGACAAATATGCTGAAACTCTGTATGAGTTAAGAAAGAGCAAAGGTATGACTCTTGAGAAAGCTCAGGAGACAATCAAAAAAGACCTCATCGCTTACGGT
Source organism: Pilosibacter sp. (assembly GCA_045658685.1). Classification (GTDB taxonomy): domain Bacteria; phylum Bacillota; class Clostridia; order Lachnospirales; family Lachnospiraceae; genus Pilosibacter. The sequence continues at coordinate 3,691 of JAZOVL010000195.1, read as the reverse complement.
ATCATGATGGTTAAACTTGGCGATGCTGACGGCCTTGTAGCAGGCGCTTGCCACTCTACAGCTGACACATTAAGACCGGCCCTTCAGATCTTAAAGACAGCTCCGGGCACAGAGTTAGTATCCGGTTTCTTCATTATGGACGTTCCGAACTGCGAGTTTGGTGAGAACGGCACATTCCTTTTCGCTGACTGTGGTCTTAACCAGGATCCGAACGCTGCAGAGCTCGCTGCAATCGCTAACAGTTCCGCTGCAAGCTTCAAGGCTCTTACAGGTGCAGAAGCTAAGATCGCTATGCTTTCTCACTCCACAATGGGCAGCGCTAAACACGCTCTCGTTGACAAAGTTGCAGAAGCTACAAAGATCGCAAAAGAGAAATATCCGAACATCAAAGTTGATGGTGAGTTACAGTTAGACGCTGCTATCGTTCCGTCTGTTGCTGCATCCAAAGCAAAAGGAAGCGAAGTTGCTGGTCAGGCTAACTGCCTTATCTTCCCGAACCTTGATGCTGGTAACATCGGTTACAAGCTGGTTCAGAGACTCGCAAAAGCAGAAGCTTATGGCCCGATGTTACAGGGTATTGCGAAACCGGTTAACGATCTTTCCCGTGGTTGTTCCGCTGAGGATATCGTTGGCGTAGTTGCTATCACAGCTGTACAGGCTCAGATGTCTAACTAATAACAAAAGTAATTGTAAAAACTTATTATAATCATATTAAGGAGATTAAAACCAATGAACATTTTAGTAATTAACTGCGGCAGCTCTTCTTTAAAGTATCAGTTAATCAACTCTGAAACAGAGGCAGTTCTTGCAAAAGGTCTTTGCGAGAGAATTGGTATCGAAGGTTCTGTTATCACATATCAGCCGGCAGGCGGTGAGAAAGAAGTAACTGAGTCTCCGATGCCGACACATACACAGGCTATCCAGCTCGTTCTTGACGCACTTACAAACGAGAAATCCGGCGTTATCAAGAGCCTTGCAGAAGTAGGCGCTGTTGGTCACCGTGTGGTTCACGGCGGTGAGAAGTTCACAACTTCCACACTTCTTACAGATGAAGCTATGGCAGCAATCGAAGAGTGTAACGACCTTGCACCGCTTCACAACCCGGCTAACCTGATCGGTATCCGTGCCTGCCAGGAATTAATGCCGAACGTTCCGATGGTAGCTGTATTCGATACTGCTTTCCATCAGACAATGCCGGAAGAAGCTTACCTTTACGGTCTTCCGTATGAGTACTATGAGAAACACCAGGTAAGAAGATACGGTTTCCACGGCACATCCCACAGCTATGTTTCCAAGAAAGCTGCTGAGCTTGCTGGTAAGCCGTACGAAGAGATGAAGACAATCGTTTGCCACCTTGGTAACGGTGCTTCCCTCTCTGCTGTAAAGAACGGCAAATCCGTAGATACATCCATGGGCTTAACTCCGCTTGAGGGCCTTATCATGGGTACACGTTCCGGTGATATGGATCCGGCTATCATGGAATACATCGCTAAGAAAGAGAACCTTGACATGGCAGGCGTTATGAACGTTCTGAACAAGAAGTCTGGTGTTCTTGGTGTATCCGGCGTATCCAGCGACTTCCGTGATCTTGAGGAAGCAGCAGAAGCTGGCAACGATCGCGCAGCAAAAGCTCTCGCAGCTTACAACTATCGTGTAGTAAAATATATCGGTGCATACGTAGCAGCTATGGACGGTGTTGATGCGATTGTATTCACAGCTGGTCTTGGTGAGAACGGCAAATCTATGAGAAAAGCTGTATGTGAACACCTCACATACCTTGGCATCGAGATCGATGACGCTGCTAACAGCGTAAGAGGTAAAGATATCGTGATCTCCACACCGAACTCCAAAGTTCAGGTTATGGTTATCCCGACAAACGAAGAGCTTGCAATTGCAAGAGAGACACTTGCTCTTGTTTAATCTTTCATTTTAAAACCTGAGTTCATACGAATTAGAGCAGCCTGTCCTGTGTAATACAGGACAGGCTGTGTTTATGAATATACGGTAATTTTTTATGGTTGCAAAATGTCCGGCGATACGATACAATAAGTTGTGTTTCTTGTTTTAACAGATACAAAAATATAGTAAAAAAATAAAAATAAGTTGTTGACAAATTGCACCACTATATGTATAATGACTAGGTGCGTATTAGGAGAGATAATATGCTGATTAATTTATCTGAAGTATTTACTCTGGAAGGTAAGGAAAAGACCTGGGAGGTTCCGTTGGAGCTCGAATGCTTTGAGGGACTCGACGGGAAGTATCCGGTAGTGTCTTCCGAGCCGATAGTGATCACTGTGAAGAATCTTGGAAACAGGAAGTTGGCAGTGACCGGAGGTACAAAAGTTACACTTGCGATTCCGTGTGCCAGATGTCTCGAACCGGTAGAACATACCAGCGAGCTGGAATTTGACCAGGAGTTGGATATGAAGGTTTCTGACGATGAAAGGGTAAACAACTTAGATGAACAATCTTATTTAACTGGCTATAATCTGGATGCAGACCAGCTGGTTGGTAATGAACTGACTCTGAACCTGCCTATGAAGGTCCTGTGCAAAGAAGATTGCAAAGGGATTTGTAATAGATGTGGAGCAAATCTCAATGTTGAGACTTGCGACTGCGATACCAGGTCGCTCGATCCGAGGATGGCAGTTATCCAGGATATTTTTAAACAGTTTAAGGAGGTGTAACCATGTCTATCTGTCCAAAGAATAAATCTTCTAAAGCAAGAAGAGACAGCCGTAGAGCAAACTGGAAGATGAGCGCTCCGAACTTAGTAAAGTGCAGCAAGTGTGGCGAGTTAATGATGCCGCACAGAGTGTGCAAAGCATGCGGTAGCTACAACAAGCGCGAAATCGTTAAGGTTGAGGCTTAATTATGAATTTTGAAGACGGGTGTTCTGAAAAGAATTATCCGTCTTTTTTCAAACCAAGGAATTTAGTTGATTAAAATAATAAAATATTAAATCACGAAAGCAGCAAACGCGACGAAAGGGATGACAAGTATGAAGAATGATAACGTGATTAAGGCGGCCCTTCTTGGTGCCGGAACAGTGGGAAGTGGTGTATATGCTCTTTCCGTAATGCTCAAAGATGAGATGATCCAGAAAGCCGGTGGTAAACTGGAGATTAAAAAAGTGATGGTACGTGATATTACCAAGAAAAGAGACGGGATTCCACAGGAAGTTCTGACCGATAATTGGGAAGAAATCTTACATGACGAAGAAATTCAGCTTGTCATTGAAGTGATGGGTGGTATTGAACCTGCGAAGACATACATTACACAGGCGATTTTGGCAGGTAAACAGGTTGTGACAGCTAATAAGGATCTTTTGGCTGAACATGGTCAAGAACTTCTTGCTATGGCTGAGGAACGTGATGTGGACCTTCAGTTTGAAGCAGCTGTAGCTGGCGCGATCCCGATCATTCGTCCGTTGAAACAAAATATGACAGCCAGCCTTCTTACAGAAATCATGGGTATTGTCAATGGTACTACAAACTATATTTTGACTAAGATGGCAGAAGATGGTATGGGATATAAGGAAGCTCTTGCAAAGGCAACAGAGTTAGGATATGCGGAAGCTGATCCAACTGCAGATGTAGAAGGTTATGATGCAGGCCGCAAGATGGCTATCATGGCTTCCCTTGCATACAATTCTGAAGTGGTATTTTCTGATGTCTATACAGAAGGT
>JAZOVL010000194.1:0-20137 GCA_045658685.1 Pilosibacter sp. | reverse complement strand
CTCTAACTGTTTATGAGCCTCTAACAGGATGGTTCCGCCCGGAGTCTCATATACACCACGGGATTTCATACCAACGACACGGTTCTCTACGATATCTACGATACCGATACCATGTTTTCCTCCCAGAGTGTTCAGCTCTTTGATGATGTTGCCTTTGTAAAGTTTGAATTTAACTTCACCTGTTACAACATTCTGTGTGGATTCTACAAATGCCTGAACTGCCTCACGGAGTGGAGTGAACCATTTTCCTTCGTATACGATCTGAGCCATCTTATTGCCCATATCTTTCTTTACTTCCATAGTTGCACGGTCAAGAACCAGCTCTTCTAACTGTTTCTGAGCTTCCATGAGGATTGTTCCGCCTGGTGTCTCGTATACGCCACGAGATTTCATACCAACAACACGGTTCTCAACAATATCACAGATACCGATGCCGTGTTTGCCGCCCAGTTCATTGAGCTTGCGGATTACATCGGAAACTTTCATCTGCTCACCGTTTACGCTTGTCGGGATACCTTTTTCAAATGTCATTGTTACGTATTCGCCTTCGTCCGGAGCTTTTTCCGGAGAAACACCGAGAACGAGAAGGTGATCATAGTTCGGCTCGTTTGCCGGATCTTCTAATTCAAGACCTTCGTGGCTGATGTGCCATAAGTTACGGTCACGGCTGTAGCTGTTGTTTGCGGAGAATGGGAGATCAATCCCATGCTGGCGGCAGTATTCAATCTCATCTTCACGGGACTGCATGGTCCAAACGTCTGTCATTCTCCACGGAGCGATGATCTTGAGGTCCGGAGCGAGAGCTTTAATACCGAGCTCGAAACGGATCTGGTCATTGCCTTTACCTGTAGCACCGTGACAGATTGCAGTAGCGCCCTCTTTTCTTGCGATTTCTACAAGACGCTTTGCGATTACCGGACGTGCCATGGATGTACCTAAAAGATACTTGTTTTCGTATACAGCACCTGCCTGTACGCACGGGATAATGTATTCATCACAAAACTCATCTACAACGTCCTCAATGTATAATTTTGTAGCGCCGGATAATTTTGCTCTCTCTTCGAGACCATCCAGTTCATTGCCCTGACCGCAGTCGATACAGCAGCAAACTACGTCATAATTAAAGTTTTCTTTTAACCACGGAATGATCGCTGTTGTATCAAGACCGCCGGAATATGCCAAAATAACTTTCTCTTTCATAATGAATCCTCCGAATATATATTTGTGTGAATAAATTCACGTAAACTTGCACAGAAATATCATGCGTTATAAATATACATCCGCTATGCAGAAAAGTCAAGGGATTTTTTTATAAATATGTACAAAAAACGAATAATATACATAATAGCTGTATAAATGTAATTTAATACATCAGTTGACAAAAGTAAGGAAAGAGAAGATAATAGAAGCCGGAGGATATGCTCATGAAAGTTGATTTATTGATTAAAAATGTTGAGATCATAGATGGAACCGGAAATCTGCCGATCATCGGAACGGTTGCGGTAAAGGACGGAAAGATCTGCAAAGACGGCGATGTCTGGGAATGTGACCATGTGATCGATGGAACCGGCTTGACGTTGGCTCCGGGTTTTATTGATGTTCATTCTCACGGTGATTTTGTTGCCGGACATGATTATGGAAGATTATGTAAGATTTCCCAGGGAATTACAACAGAGATTGCAGGTCAGTGCGGAAGCAGCTGCTTTCCGGTCACTCCAGAATCGAAGAACCTGCTGTTGGCAAATGCCAATATTGTTGGAAAGCAGATTGAGGAACATATCGATCGTTTTACGAATCTGGCAGGTTATAAAGAGTATCTGGAAGAAAGCAATCTTTCTTCTAATATTATGATGTTTATGGGACATTCGGCTCTGCGCCTGGCAGTGCTCGGTACTTCAGATGCAAAGCCAAATGCAGAGCAGTTGGCGAAAATGTGTGAATTACTGGAAGAGGCGATGAAACAGGGATGTCTGGGACTCAGTACCGGATTGTTCTATCCGCCGAGTGCCTATGCAGATGTGGATGAAGTGTCTGCTCTTTGTGAAATTGTGGCGAAATACAATGGAATCCACACCACTCACATCCGAAATGAGGGTTCCGAAGTATTAAAATCTTTGGAAGAAGTATTGGAAGTTTCCAGAAGGACAGGCGTACGCCTGAATATTTCCCATCACAAAGTTTGTGGAAGAAAGAACTGGGGAATGTCGAAAGATACGCTGGCACTTTTGGACCAGGCACGTGAAGAAGGTCTTACCGTGACGTTGGATGTTTATCCATATCTGGCTTCTATGACGAAGCTTAGTGCCTGTATTCCGACAGAGTATTTTAATAAGGGTGTCGCATGGATTCAGAAGGAACTGGTAAAACCGGAACTTCGTGCAGAGATCAAAGAAAAAATGGAAAACTACGAAGACGGACGTTACCGTCAGTGCGGCGGTTTTACCGGAGTGATGGTCGGTGTTTGTCCGTCCAGACCGGAGGCAGAAGGGAAGTTTATTTCTGATTTTGCAAAAGAGCTTGGAGAGGATCCGTTTGAACTGTTCTTTGATATGCTGGTAAAAGATGGAGGAAAGGTCAATGCGATTTATTTTACCATGTGCGAAGAAGATTTGGAACGCATTGTATCAGATCCGCACACAATGATCGGTACCGATGGCCTGGTTGCCAGCCTGGAGGGAAAGACACATCCGAGGGGATGGGCAAGTTTCCCACGTGCAATCCGTCTTTTTGCGAGAGAGAAGAAGTTATTCTCAATGGAAGCGATAATCTACAAGATGACAGGTCTGTCAGCAGCAACATATGGTCTGAAGAAGAAGGGACGCGTTGAAGCAGGTTACGATGCAGATCTGGTATTATTTAACAGAGAAGAAATTGGGGATGCAGCTGACTTTGTGAACAGCAATCGCCTCAGTAACGGAATCAATATGGTGATCGTTGGCGGTAAGATTGCATATCAAGAAGGAAAATTGACAGAAGAATGCCCGGGTAAATGGATCGGGGCCGGAGGCAGAAAATGAGTACAAAAGAAGAATTTTTAGCGGGAGTGAAGGGCGGTATTCCGATCGCCCTTGGATATCTCCCGGTGTCATTTACATTTGGACTGATCGCGGTTTCAGGAGGTCTTCCTGTCTGGGTCGCATGTTTGATCTCTCTGACAAACCTGACCAGTGCCGGTCAGTTTGCGGGAACCAGTTTGATTTTTGCAGGAGCAGGCTATATGGAGATTGCCATGACAACTTTAGTTATCAACCTTCGTTATATGCTGATGTCCCTGTCGCTGAGCCAGAAGATTGATAAGAGCGTATCTTTGCTGGAGCGAATGATCTTTGGATTTGCTGTGACAGATGAGACTTTTGTTGTAGGTTCTCTGAGAGAAGGAAAACTTCGCAGACCGTTTTTGTTCGGTCTGATTACACTTCCGATCTTAGGCTGGAATGTGGGAACCTTGTTAGGCGCATGCATTTCTTCTGTTCTTCCGACTGCGCTTCAGAATGCATTTGGAATTGCTCTGTATGGTATGTTTATCGCTCTGATTATTCCGACAGCGAGAGATTCTGCAAATGTGTTAAAGATTATTTTAATGGCGGTTGGTATGAACTGTGTGCTGACATATGTTCCGGTGTTTGGCTGGATCTCTTCCGGATTCCGTATCATTATTTCAACAATTTTTGGTGCCGGACTGGGAGCAGTTTTATTCCCGAAGGAATATCCGGAGGACGAAACAGAGCATACTGAATTAAATGGAAAGGAGGCGCAGTAATATGCAGATGGATCGCGTAATGATCAGTATTGCGGTTATGGCAATCGTTACCTATCTGGTGCGTGTTGCTCCGCTGACACTTTTCAGAAAACAGATTAAGTCTAAGTATATTCGTTCATTTTTAGATTATACACCGTTTGCGGTGTTAGGTGTTATGACATTTCCGGAGGTATTTACATCGACTGGTAGTGTGTATTCTGCGATTGCGGGAACGATCGTGGCCTTGATTCTGGCATATAAGAATAAGGGAATCGTAACATGTTCCTGTTCTGCGATTGCGGTGGTTTATTTGGTGGAAAGCTTTTTATTATAGAAGAACGATCGGAGGTGCGAGAAGAATGATTACATTAAAAGGTGCAGAAGTATCAGCAAAAGTTAAGACTCAGGTACAGGAGATGGTGGAAAAACTGAATGGTCATGTACCAACTGCAGCCATTGTGCGAGTGGGTGAGCGTCCAGATGATCTTTCTTATGAAAAAGGTGTGATTAAAAAAATCGCTTCGTTCGGAATGGAAGCTCAGACATATGCATTCCCGGAAGATATTTCTGAGTCGGCATTTTTAGAGGAATTTAAGAAGATCAATGCGGATGAATCTGTTGATGGTATTCTGTTATTTATGCCGCTTCCGAAGCATATGAATGGAAAATTATTTGAGATGGCCATTGATCCAGGGAAAGATCTGGATGGAATCAGTCCGGTCAACCGTGCGAAGGTGTTCGCAGGTGAGGCAGATGGTTTTGCACCATGCACGGCGGAGGCGGTCATTGAAGTACTGAAAGCATTCGAGATTCCAATGGCAGGAAAACGTGCAGTTGTGGTGGGAAGAAGCATGGTGGTTGGAAGACCATTATCTATGCTGTTCTTAAAAGAGAATGCGACCGTAACGGTCTGTCATACAAAGACTGCGGATCTGCAGGCAGAATGCAAACGTGCAGAGATTCTGGTGGCAGCAGCCGGAAAAGCCGGAATGCTGGACAAGGATTATGTGGCTGATGGAGCAGTTGTTATTGATGTCGGCATCAATGTTGATGAAAATGGAAAACTTTGCGGAGATGTGAAATGGGACGGCCTGGACGAGGCTGCATCTGCTGCTACTCCGGTACCGGGTGGTGTCGGTGCTGTGACCACAGCAGTACTCTGTAAACATTTGGCTCAGGCGGCATTAAGACGGCACGGTTAATCCAAAAATTTGATTCGAATAAGAACCTTCTGAACATGGAATACTAGCAATAATTCATGTTCAGGAGGTTTTTTATGTGGGGAATCCTTGTGGCGCTTGCTTCCGGTGCTCTTATGAGTTTGCAAGGCGTATTTAATACAGAAGTGACGAAACACAGCAGTATCTGGGCAGCGGCCGGCTGGGTACAGGCGACAGCATTTCTGACCTGTGTTGTACTGTATTTTGTCAGCGGACGAGGTGAAATCATGGGAATGTTTTCGATTGACAAAAAATATATGCTGCTCGGTGGTGTGATGGGGGCATTTATCACATGGACCGTGATCAAAAGCATGGATGGACTGGGACCTGCGAAAGCCACGTTGCTGATTGTAGTAACTCAGATTCTGGTTTCTTATCTTGTCGAGGTGTTTGGATTATTTGGTGTAGAGAAGGCCGGATTTGAATGGAGAAAGCTTATCGGTGCCGCTATTGCGATAGGGGGGATCATCGTGTTCCGTTGGTAGAGGACGATGAAAGTTTTCAAAAATAGTCTTGTTTTTCACAGTGGGTTTCGATAGAATAGAGGAAGGCAGAACAATATCTCCTGACCGAAGATCGGGAGGTAGATTAGATGAAAAATGTTTGGACGAAATATGGTAAGATTGTTGCGGCTGCGGTATTTTTGACCGTGGCCGGGCTTTACTATGGATTTTTTGTGAGAAGAGAAGATCTGATCCGACTTGGACAGGATGGAAGCCTGATATCGAGTGTGGTCAAAGAAACGGAAATGTCGTTGTCTGATACAGAGATTTTTCTGGCGGAATCTCCGACAGAACCGGCTATGATTTATGTACATATTTGCGGAGAAGTGAAAAATCCCGGAGTGTATGAATTGCCCGAAGGCAGCAGGATTTTCGAGGCAGTTGAGGCGGCCGGCGGATTTACGGAAGAAGCAGCTCAGGCGAGTTTGAATCTGGCTCAGGTGATAACTGACGAGGCACAGATTGTGATCCTTACACAGGAAGAGACAGAAGAGAAAAAACGATTGGAACAGGAACGGACAGCCGGTATTGTAAACATAAATACCGCTTCCAAAGAGCAGCTGATGACCCTGACCGGAATCGGAGAATCCAGGGCAGAGGACATCATCCGCTATCGAAAAGAATCCGGAGGGTTTCAGTCCATCGAAGAGATTATGAAAGTGCCTGGAATCAAAGAAGCAGCGTACTTGAAGATAAAAGACAGCATTACAGTTTGAGTGGAGGTAGAAATGGCAAAAGTTCTGGTTGTTGATGATGAGAAATTAATCGTAAAAGGAATTCGTTTCAGCCTGGAGCAGGAGGGAATGGAAGTCGACTGTGCGTATGATGGTATAGAGGCAATTGAAAAGGCAAAGGCAAATGAATATGATGTGGTATTACTGGATGTGATGCTTCCGGGGCATGACGGTTTTGAAGTATGTCAGGCAATCCGTGAATTTTCTGAAATGCCGATTATTATGCTGACTGCAAAAGGAGGAGATATGGACAAAATCCTTGGTCTGGAATATGGAGCGGATGACTATATCACAAAGCCGTTCAACATTCTGGAAGTAAAGGCAAGAATCAAAGCGATCATGCGAAGAAATTCCAAGAAGTCCGCCAAAGCTGCGAAGCCGGAGAGCAACATGATTGTTCGCGGCGATCTGAAGTTGGACCGTGAAGGCCGCAGAGTCTTTATCCAGGAGAAGGAAATCAATCTGACAGCCAAAGAATTCGATCTTTTAGAACTGTTGGTGACAAATCCGAACAAGGTTTACAGCCGTGAAGCACTGTTAAACTATGTATGGGGCAATAAAGCGACAGATAATGGTGATGTGCGTACCGTAGACGTACATGTAAGAAGACTGAGAGAAAAAATTGAACCAAGCCCAAGCGATCCGAAATATGTGCATACAAAATGGGGAGTGGGTTATTTCTTTAGAGTATAACATTATCCGCATATAGCATTAAGCCGTGCACAGAATGGCAGGCAGAAAGCAGCTTACATGCAAGCATGACGCATCTTTCTGCCTGCCATTCTGTATAGGGAGCAAGCCTGCGAACGAACGACCGCAGGTCGTGAGTGCCGCACGGCTGTATTTGCCCAAAGCGCAATCCGCACGGCTTGCAAGTGCAAATCATTCAAACGAGGAATAACTATGATTAATTTTACAATACGACCGGTTGAGAAAACCGACTTAGATGCAGTTACTGCCGTAGAGGCAGTTTGTTTTCCGGCAGCAGAGGCAGCCACAAAAGAATCTTTTGAGCATCGAATCGCGACATTTCCAGAGTGCTTTTTTGTTGCAGTTCATGATCATAAAATAATCGGATTCATCAATGGCTGCGCGACAGACGAGCGCACGATCCATGATGAAATGTTTGAAGACAGCTCCTTACATAAAGTGGATGGTTGCTATCAGAGCATCTTTGGTCTGGACGTGATTCCAGAGTATCAAAGACAGGGAATCGCGGCTGAATTAATGAATCATCTGATCGAGAATGCACGAGCGAAAGGGAGAAAAGGTCTGATCCTCACATGCAAAGATCGCCTGATCCACTACTATGAGAAATTCGGATATCAAAACCTTGGCGTGTCTGCATCGGTACACGGAGGAGCTGTTTGGTACGATATGCTTCTGGAGTTTGAAGCGTAAGAACTGGAGATGAATATATGAAGATTACCGTATTAACCGTAGGCAAGATCAAAGAAAAATACTTTGTAGATGCCATCGCGGAGTATTCCAAACGCCTGAGTCGTTACTGCAAACTGGAAATTATCCAGGTTCCGGATGAGAAAACACCGGATGGAGCCAGCGAGGCCTTGGAAACACAGATCAAAGATAAAGAAGGCGAAAAGATTCTGGCTAACATCAAAGATGGAAGCTATGTGGTTGCATTAGCCATTGATGGCAATATGCTGGATTCCGAGCAGCTGGCAGATAAGATCGAGAAGTGGGGTGTTTCCGGAATCAGCCAGATCGTGTTTATAATCGGTGGTTCTTTGGGACTTTCTAAGGCTGTTTTAAATCGTGCAGATTATAAACTGAGTTTCTCAAAAATGACATTCCCGCACCAGTTGATGCGAGTGATCTTGCTGGAGCAGATTTATAGAGGATTCCGTATTATAAATAATGAGCCATATCATAAGTAATGGTTCTTTTTATAATTTGTTGAAAAGGGGAGCTGTTGATGGAAACGGCTTTCTTTTTTGCGGTAGAGTGATACAATGAACTTATTTGATAAAAGGGCGGTAAAATAGATGGATAATTTAAAAAGCAGGCAACTGGGAATGATCTTTACCGGTAGTTTTTTAGGCGCCGGTTTTGTATCAGGACAAGAGATCCTCCAGTTCTTTGGCGTGTTCGGGAATAAAGGAATTGTGGGAATGCTTCTGGCAATCTGTTTGTTTGGCTCATTTGGCTATATGTTTATGTACATTGCTAAAAAGGAGGACACAACTGCAATTGACCGGATTATATTGGGTGAGGGAAAGACAGTCTTTCACTATTTCTTGAATGGCATGTCTTTGATCTTTTTGTTCGGAGTTACCGTGATCATGCTGGCAGGAGCAGGAAGCTTATTGAATGAGTTGTTTGGAATTCCGTATTTTATTGGCAGTGCGTGTCTTGCTGTGGTATTAGCGCTTCTGTCCATGAGAGGGATCAAGGGAATTCTGGTGATCTCTCAAGTGGTTGTTCCGGTTTTACTGGTTTTTGTCGTGATCATCAGTTTATGGTCTATGATAGAATTTGAGCCGATCAAAGTGTCAGAAGTATCTTCTCAGGCTGGAAATCCATTGCTCAGCAACTGGTTTCTGGCAACACTTTCGTTTTTCGCTTATAATATTTTGGCTGCATTGGCAGTTTTGGCTCCGGCTGCATTGAGAACACCGGACATGAAAACTATAATTAAAGGAATTATTCAGGGTGCAGTTCAACTGTTGTTAATGTTTGCATGCATTCTCATTTCACTTCAGCGGTTTTACGGACGGATTGAGGGGGCGGATTTTCCGATGCAGGCCCTTGCAGGACAGCTCAGCCCGGTTCTTTCGGCTTCCTATGCGGTACTCCTTTTAGCCGCTATGTTCAATGGAGCTTTGTCTTGTATGGTTGGAACCATTGTGCAGTTGTTTGGAGAAAAAGAACAGAAGAAATCTCTGATGCTGTTACTGTGGGGAACCGCATTTGTCTGCAGCCTGGCAGGCTTTAAGGAATTAATATCTGTGATCTTTCCCGTATGTGGTTATGCATATCTGATTGCGATGCCTTTTACGATACGAAGGTTTTTTAGGATTCGCAGGTAACAGAAACGAACAGTTCACCTGTATGGATCGATGCTGGAAACAGCTTCCCCTTTGTGGTAGAATGGATGTATTAGATGAATTAGGACTTGATAAGGAGGTCACAGTGTTACGGGAAAATAAATTGAAATTTGAAACCACCTCTTTTTCATTGCATATGATGGCTATGTTATTTATGTTGTGCGACCATTTGTGGGGAACAATTGTCAGAGGAAACGACTGGCTGACCTGCATTGGAAGATTAACATTTCCAATCTATGCATTTATGATCGTGGAGGGATACTTTCACACAAAAAATTTAAAGAAATATGTGGGCAGACTATTGGTGTTTGCAGTTCTTTCTGAAATTCCATTTAACCTGGCGATGGGAAGCCGTATATTCTATCCGATCCATCAAAATGTCCTTTGGAGCTTTTTGATCGCAATTGGACTGATCCATTGGAATGAAAAAGCAAAGGAAAAGCAGATCTGGAAACGGATTTTTATAGCAATTGCATCCGTTTGCATTGGATATGTTGTTGGTCTGATCACGTTTGTAGATTTTTATCATGCCGGTATTTTAATGGTCCTTGTCTTCTACTATTTCAAAGGCCAAAAGTGGTGGTGTTATCTGGGACAGCTGATCTGCTTGTGGTATATCAATTTTGAGATGCTTGGCGGGCTGTCTTACGAAGTTCAGATATTGGGACAAACACATTTCATTGCAGGACAAGGATTTGCATTGCTGGCGTCGATACCGATATGGTTGTATCGAGGAAAACAAGGTTATCATAGCAGATTTTTGCAATATAGTTATTATGCATTTTATCCACTGCATTTGTTGATTTTAGGACTCCTGAAATTTTTATAATTTTGTATTTTTTAAACAACCGGTATTTATAGGAGAAGTATTATGTTTAGAGAGATGAGAAGATTCAAGCAGTTATTACCACAGGAGGCAGCTGTTGACATTTTGGAGCGAAATACAAGTGGAACCTTAGCGTTGAGTGGAGACGATGATTATCCATACGCGGTTCCTTTGAGTTACGTTTATGTGGATGGAAAGTTGTATTTTCATTCTGCAAAGACAGGACATAAGATTGATGCCGTGAAGAAGCATGAGAAAGTCTCTTTTTGTGTCATTGATCAGGATCAGATTGTTCCGGAAAAATATACGACACATTATAGAAGTGTGATTGCTTTTGGTAAAGCGCATTTGATAGAGGACGTGGACCATATGAGATGCATTGCCACTGCACTTGCAATGAAATATTCGGCTGACTTCAAAGAGGGAATCCCAAAGGAAATCGATGCTTATATCAAAAATCTTGCGATTATCGAAATGACCATTGAGCACATGACCGCGAAGGAATCTGTCGAATTGATCAATAGAAGAAAATAGTTTTTTGTGGTAGAATAGGTGCAAATGGTGTAGAAAAGAGGAATAATTATATGACATTAATGAAAGCAAAAGAATTATTGGAATCTGGTGGTTATACTTGTGTTCTTACAGACGGAACGGCTGTTTATACATCTACGCTTCGCGGAGTAAGACCGTTGGTGCAGTTTTTGAGAAGCGGAACCATCCCATCCGGTTTTTCTGCGGCTGATAAAGTGATTGGAAAGGCAACGGCATATCTCTATGTACTGTTAGGAGTTCGGGAGATTTATGCTCAGGTTATCAGCGAACCGGCAGTGGGAGTTTTGCAGGAAAATGGAATCCATGTTCAGTATGGACAAATGGTTTCCAATATTATTAACCGCAAGGGTGACGGGATTTGTCCGTTTGAAGCGACTGTCATGGATATCACAGATCCTGAGAATGCGTATGATGCAATCTTACATAAGATGCAGGAAATGAATATTCCGATCTAAAGGAGCATTTAGTGCCATGGATTTATTGAAAGATACTATACGCCCGATCTATTTCAAATATTTGGCGGCAGCCTCCGGAAGCGCAATGGTGGGTTGTGTATTTGGTATGATCGATGCGATGATGGTGGGAAAGTACCATGGACCCACGGGCAATGCTGCGTTAGCAGTGTTCAATCCGCTCTGGAGTATTATTTATAGTCTGGGATTTTTGGCGGGAATCGGCGGATCGGTATTGTTTGCAACGAGTCGTGGAAAGGGAGAGGAGGAAACAGCTCAGCAGTATTTTACGCTGTCGGTAATTTACGGAGTACTTCTGTCAGTGCTCGCCATGATCGGTATCGGTTTGTTTTATGAGCCGATGTTTCGTTTCTTTGGTGCAGATGATGAGTTGTTGGTTCTGACAAGGAGATATTTGACTCCGATTTTCTTTGCAATTCCGTGCTGTGTATTCAACAGTATTTTGTCGGCTTACCTTCGCAACGACGGAAATCCTTCTTTGGCGACAAAGGCGGTTATCATTGGCGGCATTTTTAATGCGATTGGTGATTACGTTTGCGTATTTGTACTGGATTTGGGAATCCTGGGAGCCGGACTTGCAACTATGATCGGCCAATACATAGCTGTTGCAGGGATGCTGCTGCATTTTGTCGGAAAGAAAAATACGCTGCGTTTTGTAAGACTTGAATCGGTATTCCGAAAAATCGGAAATATTACTGTAACTGGTTTTTCCACGGCCATCAATGATCTGGCCATGGGAATTATTGGTATTTTATTTAACCGGCAGATCATGACATACCTTGGTTCGGATGCCTTGGCCGTATATGGTGTGATCACTCAGGTTACGGTCTTTGCGCAATGTCTTGCTTATGGTATTGGTCAGGCAGGACAGCCGATCATCTCGCAAAACTATGGAGCCGGTCAGTATGGGCGTATCAAAGAATGCTTGGGGTATTGCCTATATACTTCAATCGGAATGGGACTTCTCTGGACAGCATCGATGGTAATATGTCCGAATGTGATCCTGAATTTCTTTATGAATCCGACACCGGCGGTTATGGAGATCGCACCTGGTATTTTACGGGCATACGGAATTTCATATGTTTTGTTGCCATTTAATATCTTTGCAACATATTATTTCCAGGCTATGATGAAACCGAACCTTTCTACGATTGCATCGTTTGCAAGAGGTGCAGTTGTCAGCGGAGTGATGATCATATTGATGCCGCTGCTGTTCGGCGCTGGAAGTGTATGGTATGCGATGCTGATAACAGAAATTCTGGTTGCACTATTTGGTATGTACTATATAATGCACATTACGAAAAAAATGGAAGAAATGAGTATATGAAAAAGCGTAAAATGATTGCCGGAGTATTGAGTCTGCTTGGAACGCTGTTTCTCAGTATGCAGGCGTTCGGTTATTGGATCGAAGATGAAATTGGATGGAGATTCATGCGGCCGGGCGGCAGTTATATTGTAGACAGTCTGGAGTGGATTGACGGAAATTTTGATGGATTTGCGGAAATGTACTATTTTGACGATGATGGGTACTGTCTGCAGGATGGTATGAAAAATGGAAGGACGTTCAATGCAGATGGTGCATGGATGTACCGTGGGAAAGTTCAGTCCTGGGACCTTAGAAATCTGACTGGATGGTATCGTCTGAACGGTGAACGAATGTACCTGGAAGCAGAAGGAAATATCTGGCGTGAACGGATTACTCCGGATAACATCTATGTGGATCATCTTGGCTGGAAGGTGACGGACAGCGGAATCGACGAAGCCATGATGGCTGAAAAGAGCAAAGATTGCTGTTATATCGCGATCTCGAAAACGTCTCATTTTTTGGAGCGCTGGGAGAATGGAGAAAAAACACACAGTTTTGTGATTTCTTCGGGATACGCGGAAGGCGATAAGGTGATGTCCGGCGATAAGAAAACTCCGGAGGGTGAATTTTATATTTGCCGAAAGGTACCATACAGCAGTTATCATCTGGCATTGGCGCTCAATTATCCGACCATCGAGGACGCAGAACGTGGACTGGAGCAGGGATTGATCACAAAGCGCCAGCATGATGAGATCGTATATGCCAACGAGCGAGGTGGAACGCCCAACTGGTATACTAAACTGGGCGGTCTCATTGAGATTCACGGAAACCGTCAGCCGACGGATGCGACCAGTGGCTGCGTGGGTATGAGAGATGAAGACATTGATATCCTGTATCCATTGATGGATGTGGGCGATAAAGTCCTGATCTTACCGTAAAACATTCACCTGATATTTGAGGGAAATGATGGGGAAATTTGAATTTACACCAATGATGACGCGGTACTTGTTTAAGTTCGCGTTTCGAATCACAGTATTTTTCTTCGTGCTGGGAATCTATTTGTCTGCAGACGTGAGTCTGTGGGAACTGGCCAATCAGCCGGTTGCTTATGGAATCACACCCATGCATGTACTCTGGGTGGCCTTCATGGTCATTATGCTGAGCCATATTTTACCGGGTACATTCCGAACTATGGCTTTGAAAAAAGCAGACAAGGAAATGTATAGGGAAAAGTCCGGTTATTCGGAACTGGAGATGCTTCGTTTTGTGCAGGATCAGAACCGAAAGGCATGGATCGTCATGCTGGTCTGGTTGATTGGAAACGGTGTCATTGGCTTTTTCTATTTGCTTGATGTGCTGGACCGCTCGGACCTTTTGATGTTTACCGTATTTTTCTTCTTGTGCGATTATATTTGCATTCTGGTTTTTTGTCCGTTTCAGACTTGCATCATGAAGAATAAATGCTGTGTAAACTGTCGCATTTATGATTGGGGACACTTTATGATGTTTACCCCGATGTTGTTTATTCCGAATTTTTATAGCTGGAGTTTATTCTTTACTGCATGTGTGGTTTTGATCCGCTGGGAGTTGGTATATGCTGCTCACCCGGAACGATTCTGGAGTGGTTCGAACCAGATTTTACAGTGTGCAAACTGCAAGGACAAAACCTGCCAGATGAAGCGAAGAGTGAGGAATGGATTTGTAAAGATATTAAAAAATAAATAAAATGAGAATGTACAGAGGATATCGCGAATGAGCGGTATCCTTTTTGCATGCTGAGCGAGGAGATTCAGTCATAATGTTGTCCTCCTTTCATATACTGAGGTAAAGGAGAGTGGGACAATGACTGCAGCAGAATTGAAATATATGTTTTCACAAATGATACCAGAGGACGGACGGGTCCAGGAAATACGGATTCGGACCGGGTGCCCGATTTTTGTCCGAGTGGATGGAGGAGAGATACAGCTGAACGGTTATGCGGACAGTCGGCTGATACGAGAGCTGATGGAGTTGTTTTCCAAGCATTCGCTGTACGCATACGAAGAGGAGATCCGGCAGGGATTTCTCACCATCGAAGGCGGTCATCGAGTTGGTATATCAGGAAAAGTGGTCATGGATGGAGAACGGATCCGCACGATCAAAGATATTTCCGGGCTGAATATTCGACTGGCCCATGAGAGGAAGGGCTGTGCGGATGCAGTGCTCCCCTGGTTGTATCAGGATGAAGAAATACAGAATACAATATTCATTTCGCCGCCGGGAGGAGGAAAAACAACGATTTTAAGAGATGTGATCCGCAAGATTTCTGACGGAAATTCGTATGGAAGAGGAATGGCAGTTTCCGTGGTAGATGAGCGTTCGGAAATCGGAGCCTGTTTGCGGGGGATTCCACAGTGTGATCTTGGGCATCGGACAGATATTATGGACGGATGCCCCAAAGCATTGGGGATGACAATGATGATCCGGTCTATGGGTCCGGAGGTGCTGGCAGTGGACGAAATAGGAACCAGAGAAGATCTGGAAGCGCTCCGTGATGCACTTCGATCTGGAGTCAAGATCCTTGTGACGGTCCATGGTGATTCGGTGGAAGATATCCAAAAGAAACCGGTGCTTCGTGAAATGGTAGAAGAGAGAATGTTCAGTCGCTATGTGGTTTTAGCGTGCAGACCACATCCGGGAACGGTAACGGGGGTGTATGATCTTCAGTGTCGGGAACTGTATACCATGAAAGATGGCTGCGAATCCGTGTAAGGCAAAGGAGAGAGATATGCGACTGATTGGGATTATGCTCATGGCTATTGCTCTGATCGGGAGTGGATTTGTTCTGGCTGAAAGGGGAAAGGAACGACTTGCGATTCTGGTGCAGTTGAAGCTGATGGTGCATTATTTGAAAAGCCAGATTTTGTATTCCAATGCGACACTTCCGGAAGCTGTGTTTGAAGTGGGAAGTCATTTCAGAGCTGCGGTAAAAGAATCGGAGGACGACTGGGAGCCTGCATTATTTTTTCTGAATGTCGGAAACATGCTGAATGAAAAAAGGGATCAGACATTTTCGGATATTTGGTATGAGGAAACTGGAAGAATTCCGGCTTCTGTTGCGCTGACCCAGAGGGATCGTGAAAGTCTGGAATCATTGGGAAGAAATCTGGGGTATGCAGACCGTAATATGCAGGAACGAACGATTCTTTTTTATCTGGAACAACTGGATGAAACCGCAGAACGAGTGAAGGAAGAGGCAGAAAGCCTTGGAAAACTTTACCGTACACTCGGGATGGCAGCAGGAATGTTTTGGGTTGTTTTATTGATCTGAAGGAAATCGGGAATTCTATTGGAAAAAATCGGAGGAAATAAGAATTATGGGAGTCAACTTAATCTTTAAAATAGCAGCGGTGGGAATTCTCGTTTCTGTCATGTGCCAGGTGTTGAAACATAGTGGAAGAGAAGACCAGGCATTTCTTACCAGTCTGGCAGGACTGCTGTTGGTTTTGTTTTGGATCGTTCCGTACATATATGAATTATTCGAAACCATAAAAACACTGTTTGCATTGTGATAGGAGGTGACTGGTCATGACAACAATCCAGGCGGCTGTTATTGGGATTGTGGCGGTGGTTCTTGCAGTGCAGATCAAAGTATTACGACCAGAGTATTCGACATATTTGATTTTAACTGCCGGCATAATCATCGCAGGGCTGGGCGTCTCCAGGCTGGATGCGATTCTGGAGACGATCCGGACCATTGGAACTTACATTCATATACAGAATATTTATCTTGGAACTCTTTTAAAAATGGTAGGAATTGCATATATTGCGGAGTTTGCTTCCGGAATATGTAAAGATGCAGGCTTTTCCTCTTTAGGAATACAAGTGGAGATGTTCGGGAAACTTTCCATTTTGGTGATCAGTGGACCGGTTTTGCTGGCATTGCTGGAAACATTGCAGCGGTTCGTGGAATGAGAGGAGGGCGAGGATCATCAATATTGATTCATTTCATGTGGAAGAAATTCAAGAGTTTTTGAATTCTTTTTCTGGGACAAGTCATCCGGAACTGTCCTTTTCTGAGATCATGGAGAATCTGGCAAAAGGAAATTTGATGGAAATCTTGAAGTCTTATACGGAGGTCCTGAAACAGTTATTATTTTCGGAGCTGACAACGAACAGTGAGCTGATCGTGCAGATTGTGATTCTGGCTTTGATTGGGGCATTATTCTCCGGATTTGCGGGGATTTTCGGCTCTGGTCATGTTTCAGAAACGGGCTTTTATGTAGTTTATCTTCTGACCATGACATTTCTGGCAGCCAGCTTTTTTGCCTCAGTCCGGATTGCCATGGACGTGACTGGAGAACTGCTGGGATTCATGCAGGTATTGCTTCCGGCTTATTTTCTGGCTGTGGCGGCTGTGGGAGGAGCATTGACGTCGGCTTCTATCTGTGGATTTACCATCGGAGCCATCGGACTCGTGCAGTCTGTGTTGTCGGAGTTATTGATTCCTCTTACGAAAATTTTTATGCTGATGGTAATGGCGGGAAATATATTGAAAGAAGACATGATCTCAAAACTGACAGAGCTTCTGGGAAATATCATTTTGTGGACCATGAAGACGATGTTTGGTGTGATTGTAGGATTTCATGTGATCCAGGGAATGATCCTTCCGCAGGCAGATGCATTGAAAAATACCTCAGCCATGCGGCTTGCGCAGGCGCTCCCGGGAGTCGGCGGAGGACTTGGCGCTGTTTCACAGATTGTGATGGGATCAGGAATCTTGATTAAAAATACGGCTGGAGCTGCTGCAGTCGTGATATTATTGGTTCTGGCAGCGATTCCCGTTGTAAAGCTTTGTATTTTGATGGTGTTGTATTATATGGCAGCAGCAGTCATGCAGCCAGTCTGTGACAAACGGCTGGTATCTTGTATGACTGGAGCTGCGACCGGACATGGACTGCTTTTGAAACTGATCGGCTATTCGCTGGCGTTGTTTGTGCTGACCATCGCAATCATTTGTGTCTCAACCAATGCAGTCTGGTATACGGGGTAGAATGATGAAGGGAATTTATGAATGGATCCGAAGTCTGGTATCATTTATGATCCTGATGACTGCGATCATGAATCTGCTGCCGGACAAGAAATATGAAAAATATTTGCACTTGTTTAGTGGAATGGTTTTTTTACTGCTTTTTTTTGCTCCGCTCACGGATTTGAGCGGATTGGAAGCCCAGATGGCAGGAGCGTTTGAACGCATTACATTTCAAACAGATGCCAAACTGCTGAAAAAGGAGATTGAGGATGCAGATGGGGCACGGATGCAGCAATTGATCTTGCAGTATGAAACTGTTTTAGAACAGGAACTGCGAACCATGGCCGAGTCGGTTGGTGCAGAGTGTACGGATGTGGAAGTGATCATGGAAACGAATCTGGAACAGGAGGAGTTTGGAAAGCTGCGAGAGGTGATGATGGTGTTTCATCCGGAAGAACATGCAGAAGCAGAACAGATGTGGGATATAAATCGTCGGATTTCAGAGTTGAGAACACAGATAGGAGAGTATTATGGAATGGAAGAAGGGAACATTACAATCATTGTTGAAAATGAATAAGGAGAAATTAATTTTCTTGTTCTGTTCGGGATTGCTGCTGTTTGTGCTGGCGCTTCCTACAGAGAAAGAGGTGGAGTCGGAGTCGGTAGACACATGGATGATCAGTAAGGAAGAAGAAATAGAGGAATCTTATGAGGAGGTGTTGGAACTCCGCGTTCAAAAGATTCTGCAAGGTGTGGAAGGTGTCGGAGAGGTGGAGGTAATGGTATCGTTAAGTAGTGACAAAACGGTTTCTATGTTTGATGAGGAAACTGCCCAGGAAGTTCTCGGAATCATCATCAGCGCCGATGGCGGGGGAAGTTCTGTCATAAAAGCGGAAATTTCCGAGGCTATGGAAGCATTATTCGGCCTCCCTTCTCATAAGATAAAAGTATTAAAGAGGGTAAAAGAAGGAGTCTGAGGCATGAAAAAAATGTTCAGAAGAAACCAGATCATTATTACGACACTGGCGATCATGATAGCAGCGGCCGGATATCTCAACTATTCTGCAAAGCAGGAAATCGCGGGCGTGGAGGTTTATGAAGCCGGAATGATGGAGATATCCGATGAGGACATCTTGGCTGAGAATCAGGCGCTTCATGGCGTGGATGATGGAAGTCTGGTGGAGATCATGAGTCTTGACAATGACGGAACAGAGCTTCCCGTGGATGTAATTACCTCTGAAGAACAGGCAGGAGCCTCTCCAGAACAGGAGACAGTTGCAGCAGGGATTGAAAATCCGGGCGAGGCGGTTCTTACAGGAGGAACAACCGTGTCGGAGTACATAGCGGGCGTCCAATTGGACCGTGAGCAGATACGGGCGAAAAACAAGGAGACCATGATGGAACTCATCAACAGCGACCAGATTCCGGATGTGGAGAAACAGGCAGTGATCCAGAATATGATCCGGATGACAGAAATTTCCGAGAAAGAAAATGCGGCAGAAACACTTTTGAAAGCGAAGGGGTTTGTGGACCCGGTGGTGAGTATTACAGAAAACCAGGTGGATGTTGTGATCAATGCCGTCAGTCTGACTGATCCGGAACGGGCACAGATTGAAGATATCGTGAAACGGAAAACAGAGATCGGTGCAGAGGGAATTGTGATCACTCTGATGGAACTGGCGGAATAGAGGCAGATGTTGCATACAGAACTTCGATATTCAAAGAAACTTTGTGAAAACCCTAGGCAAATCCGGTGAATTGTGGTATTATAGATTTGATATGTAGGAAAAATTACATGACACGTATCGAATCTAAACATAAATTTTTAGGATTGCAGGAGGTAATTATTGTGGCAACAGATACAGAGAGAAGCAGTCATAAAGTATATGAGAAAGATCAGATCGGTGAAGTTCAGATTGCTGACGAAGTAGTAGCAATTATTGCCGGCCTGGCAGCAACAGAAGTAGACGGCGTGGATTCCCTCGCTGGAAATATGAGCAACGAGATTGTTGGAAAGCTCGGCATGAAGAATCTTTCCAAGGGCGTAAAAGTTGAAGTGACAGAGGAACACGTTTCCGTGAATATCTCCATGAACTTGAAATACGGCTACAGCATTCCGTCTGTATGCGAGAAAGTTCAGGATAAGGTAAAGAGTGCAATTGAAAACATGACCGGTCTTACAGTTTTAGACGTAAACATCAAGATTGCAGGAATCAATATCGAAGACTAGGCGCGAAGCAATGAGCCATGCGTCGGCTTATACAAAGAATCCACTGAAAGCTTGCTTTCACGTGGATTCTTTTGTATATGACGACATACGGCGAATGCCGTGACCGCGAGCAAACTTGTTTGCGAGGGGTGGCATGGCTCAGTATAGTTACTCTACAAGCAACATCACAGGAGGAACAAAAGATGAATTATGATGCATTAAAATACAGTTACCCGTCGAGAAGAAGTGTGGTCTACGCTCGTCGTGGAATGGTCTGTACCAGTCAGCCGCTGGCAGCACAGGCAGGTCTGGACATTATCAAGGCAGGAGGAAATGCCATTGACGCTGCGATTGCGACTGCGGCATGTATGACTGTATTGGAGCCGACTGCCAACGGTATCGGTGGAGATGCCTTTGCGCTTGTCTGGACGAAAGGAAAACTTCATGGACTCAATGCCAGCGGAAAAGCTCCGATGGCGATCAGTGCGGAAAAGGT
>JAZOVL010000193.1:0-3048 GCA_045658685.1 Pilosibacter sp. | reverse complement strand
TATTACCATGTGGGCAGCTACGATCGTTCTCTTACTGTATATCGTAAAGATCGTAAAATACCCGCAGGTTTGCAAAAAAGAGTACGAGACAGTGGTTCCGTGCAGCCTGTATGCAGGTTTTACCATGGTAACCATGATTCTCGGCAGCTATTATTTTGATTTCATCCCGGCACTGGGCAAAGGTATGTGGGCAGCTGCAATCGTAATTCATGCGATTCACATCCTGATCTTTACATACCGCAATGTAGTGAAAAAAAGAGATATAAATACATTTGTGCCAAGCTGGTTTGTGACGTATAATGGTATCATGGTAAGCTGCGTAGTCGGCGGTGCCATGAATGCGGCAGGAATCTTAAAGTATATCGTATACTACGGTATCATCATTTACTTTATCATTATCCCGATCATGATCTGGAGACTGATGAAAGTGGAAGTGAAGGCTCCGGTTTATCACACAATGGCAGTCGTACTCGCTCCGTGCAGTCTCTGTGTTGTCAGCTATCTGAACGTGATCAAAGAGCCGAATCAGATGCTTTTGTATGTGCTTTACGCATGTGTACTGGCATCTCTGGCATTTATTGTGATCAAGCTTCCGAAATTCTTTGCATTTCCGTTTGCACCTGGTTTTGCAGGAATGACATTCCCGATGGCAATTGGTATCGTAGCCAGCACAAAGATGGCAGGTTACCTCAATGGAATCGGTAATGCGGGACTTGCAAACGTTGTAACACAGATCAGCGGATTCCAGGTTTACCTGACATCCATGATCGTGGGTTACGTGCTTTTAAATTTTGCCATGATGGCATTAAAAGTGGAGAGAAAATAATCAAATGAAGATTGGTTGTGCGATTTTAGCAGGAGGAAAAAGTTCCAGAATGGGAAGCGACAAGGCCCTTTTGGAATACGAAGGAAAACAATTTATCACACAGATTGCGGAAGAACTGTCATGGTTCGACGAGCGGATCATCGCGCGAGGCAATAATCGTGTACTGGAAAGCAAAACGGAACGTGAGTGGACGGAGATTCCGGATCTTTATCCGGATCACGGTCCGATCGGAGGGCTCCACGCGGCGCTTTCTGTATGTCAGTCGGATGCGCTGTTTGTGGTAACCTGCGACATGCCTCTCATCAAGAGTGACTTGGTGCGAGAACTATGTGATCTGATGCAGAAAACAGATTTCGGTAAAGAACGTGTGGATGCGTATGATGTGGTGCTTTCCGTCAGTGCGGACGGAAAGATCCATCCTCTTTGTGGAGTGTATCGAAAGTCTGTGCTTCCTGTACTGGAAGAGCAGATTCTGTCCGACCAGAACCGGATGATGGCAGCTCTGAAGCAATTGCGCGTGAAATATGTGACCCTTGATTCACCTGCAAAAGCACGCCAATTGGCGAATATTAATACGCCGGAAGATTATCATAATTTAATGAAACCATGAAAATAGTAACGAATTTCGAGTCGTTATCCCCTAAACGCCGGTTTGCGGTGCAGAGTCGGACACCTGCACCGTGACCGCGCAAGGAGAGCGACCGTGGGGAAAGCCCACCGGAGTATATCTGGAAACGGGTATGCTTTCTGTTTTGAGAAGGAGTTCGAGTATGAGACAGTCAAGATTATCAAGTCTGAATTTCATGGCTTTATGTTGTGTCCTTGGTTTATTCACAAAAAAGTTAATCAATCCATTGGCAAATGTGATTACGGAGTCTCTGCATATTCCGGGCGGGATCAGCACCGGATTTTCCATCATGTTTCTGGTGGTGGCAGCGGAAGTGGTGCGAGGCGGTTCCCAAAAAGAAATGTGGAAATCGTGTGGTTCTCTTATGGGAGCCGTGCAGGGTTTCCTGGCACTGTGCCTGGGAAGAATCGGAAGCATGGGACTTCTGGCACCTCTCGGTTATTTTGTGCCGGGGGTGGCCATTGATCTGGTCTATAGTCTCAGCCATCGATTTGGCTTTGACCGTACAGAACGGATGGTGTTTTCCAATGCTTTGGCAGCAGTCATGGCTTCCGTGACGGCCAATATCATTGTTTTCCGGCTGTGGGGGCCGGTGCTGCTCCTGTATTTGTGTGTGTCGGCCTTGAGTGGAACCGTTTACGGTTTCCTGGGAACGATGATCGCAGGCAGATTGACGCGTGCCCTTTCTTTGGAAAAAGCAGATATACAATAATAAGATAGAATAAACAAGGAGATTGTCATGAAAAAACATAAAGTCAAAATTTTTGCAGCAGTATTAGTTGTATTAACAATCGCAGCAGCAATGCTCCATCTGAATATAAGAGATGCAGCAGCAGAGGGCTCTCTTCAGATGATAGTAAGGGACCAGTCCATTTCCCTTGATATTTCAAAGTTTGATTATCAGCAGGTGAGTGGAATCCGTATGAACGGAAAAGGCGAAGAGATTCCGGTAGAGGGATTGGGTGTCGCAATAAAAGATGTGCTTACACAGGCAAAGGTTAACGAGTATGAGCTTGTGAGAGTAATTTCTGATGACTCATATAGTGCTGAGATTTCTGCGGAGGAAGTGGCGGACAGCACAAAAGCGTATTTGCTTTTAGACGAGGAAAATGAACTCCGCCTGGTGGTATTTGGAGATACGAACAGCAAACGCAGTGTATCCAATGTAGTACAGATTGTGGTGGAGTAAAAGATAGAAATGAACTAGTTACGGTGTGGTCAGAGAGTGAGCTCTTCCCACACCGTATTTTTTTGTCAAAAAACTGTCAGAAACTTCCACAAATTATTATGAAAAAAGTAAGGAAAAAGCGGTCGAAATATGGTATGATTAGGGCAAGATTGGGGGAGTATGCCCCTGGCTGAAGTCATGAAGCCAACGAATTACGAATATAAGATAAACAGGAGGACCGTTATGGATCAGATCAATATTCTTGTGGTAGACGACGAGAAAGAAATTGCCGATCTGGTGGAAATCTATCTTGTCAGTGACGGCTATAAAGTATTTAAAGCAAACAATGCTCTGGACGGACTGGAGCTTATCGAAAAAGAAGACATTCATTTAGTCCTTCTGGATATTATGATGCCGGGTATGGTT
>JAZOVL010000192.1:0-3400 GCA_045658685.1 Pilosibacter sp. | reverse complement strand
AACTTCTTGTTGTCTTATAGCAAAAAACGACCGTCCTTTCGGACGGCCGCATTATTTACAATATGAATCTTTATGCATTTTTTACATACTGGTCAAGCCATGCATGAATCTCTTCCAATCGACGAATTCTCTTATTCGGTTTGCCGGAGTTGGAAACACCGTGGTGCTCTCCATGGATGATGAGAAGTTTCGACGGTACACCATGATACTGGAGTGCAGAGAACATCTGGACACCTTCTGTCAGCCATGTACGATAGTCTTCATCTGCATGAATGATCAGAGCCGGTGTCTTAATCTGATCTGCATATTTCATCGGAGACAGCTCCCACATCTTATCATGGTTATGCCATACGTCACCGCCAAGCTGTGTAGTATTGAAGGAGTATCCGATATCTGTGGTATTTGTCTTGGAAATCCAGTTAGCAATGGAACACTGTGGAACTGCTGCTTTGAAGCGGTCTGTATGTCCGATGATCCAGTTGCTCATGAAACCACCATAACTAATACCCATAACAGCAAGGCGGTTGCCATCCATAGCCGGATAGCGTCTTAATACTTCATCCGTAAAGAACATCAACTGGTCATAGTCGATAGAACCCTGTTTTGCAACGATATCAGCAAACTCATTGCCTTTACCATCACTGCCGGTCGGGTTTGTATAGAATACAAAATATCCACTGGACGCATATGTCTGGAATTCATGCTGTAAGTGAGCACCGTAAGCGCCCTTCGGACCGCCATGGATTGTCAAAATGCCAGGATAAGACTTGTTCGGATCGTAATCCACCGGTTTGATCACAAAGCCATCCAGCTCTACGCCTTCGTGTACAAATACGAAATGCTCTACCGGACTGATCTTGATCTCGTTCTGAATCTCCTCATTGAGGGATGTGAGCTTGGTCTCCACACCGTTTTCCCAACAGTAAAGCTCAGAAGCAGTCTGGTTTCTTCTGCCGATAAAGTAGATTTTACCATTCTTAATATCAAACATATTCACTGTGCCGGCTTCTCCGATCACTACGTTTGCATTTCCATCCAGATCAAAACTTGTCATCACAACATCAGTTCCATTTACACCAATCACATAAATGATGTCGTCTACCGTCGCCTGGTTTGTGCCACCTGCCATATTCATGTCTGTGGAACATGCAGAACGTGTACTGAAATCATAGTGAAGGAGCATCTTCGGTTCGCCGTTTTCAATTGTATAAAGATCCGGGTTTTCATTGTAGCCGAAACGCTTCATATCAGAACCCATGAAATCGATTCTGCCATTTCTACGGCAAGCATATGTAACAGAGAATGCGCCCTGCGGAAGGATCTCTACTACTTCACCAGTTGCTTCTACATACTCATAGAGTGCGTTCTGCGGCATTTTCTTCTGTGTATATGTGTTGCATGTAAAGAATACCGTATTATTTTCTGCCCAGAATGCATCTACCTGACCATATTCCGGAGATAAAACCTTCATCTCACCAGTTGTAAGATCATAGCGATATAAACGATCACGTACCTTATTGGTAATACCAACACCATTGCTCCAGAACGGCATCTCGTCAAACACTTCGAAATCTTTCTCTCTCTTCTGGTATGCTTCATGAACGGATGCATAGATTGCACCATTCTGATACTGCATTTTTCCTACTTTGTGCGGAACAGCATCCTTAAATACAGCTTCACCACCAGTCACATTCATAGTGTAGAAACATGTCCATGTTTCGCCGTTTTTCACTTTCTTCTGGTATTCCGCTTCGCGGTTGCCTGTGAATAAAATAGTCTCGTTATCGATCCAGATAAAGTTTCTCTCTTTATTGCCGGATGTGAGTTTACTTACTGCTTTTGTCTCATCATTGTATAACCAAAGATTGGAATCGTAGCTGTTTCCTTCGATGCTCGGCTGAACGACTGCAAATACACCGAATTTTCCATCCGGAGACATCGCAAGGTTGGTCGGATAACGGAAGCTGGCGAAATCCGTAATTTTCATATTTCTCTGTGTCATCATAAACCCTCCTAAAAAATGAGCCCTGCAGGCAATGCCCGCAGGACCCGATAAAATCCGAACTTACTGCCTATTATGCTTTCAGGTATTTCTCAAACCAGTCATACATCTCTTTTAATCTGCGGAGTCTGTGTGTTGGCTTACCGGAACGGGAAAGTTCATGGTTCTCACCATGGAACAGGCACATTCTTGTCTCTACGCCAAAGAATTTCAGAGCAGAGAACATCTGGATCGCATCGCCCATCCAGCAGCGGTAGTCCTCATCAGACTGGATAAATAATGTCGGAGTCTTCGCCATATTGGCGTATTTCAGCGGAGAATGTGTCCACATCTTGTCCGGGCTGTTCCACGGATCCGCTTTGATCTGATCCATGTTGAAGTAGTAACCGATATCGGTTGTCATGCACTTGGAAACCCAGTTGGAAATAGATCTCTGGGAAGCTGCTGCTGCAAAACGTGTTGTGTTGCCGATGATCCAGTTTGTCATATAACCACCGTAGGAACCACCCATAACACCGAGACGTTTCTCATCGATCTGCGGATACATCTTCAGAACTTCGTCTGTTAATGCCATTACGTGATCGAAGTCTACGCTTCCATGTCTTCCGGAAAGATCTGCAAATGCATTACCACGTCCGTCACTTCCTAACGGATTTGTATAGAATACGAAGTAACCTTCATTTGCGAAGAACTGCATCTCATGGAAGTATACAGAGCCAAAGATAACTCTCGGTCCACCGTGGATTGTTAAAAGACCCGGATATGTCTTTGTCGGATCATAGTTTGCCGGTTTCATCACATAACCGTCAAGTTCACATCCCTTATATGTAAATGTAAATTCTTCGATCGGACATACGTTTCTCTCTGCAAGAAGTTCATCGTTGAAGAATGTTAATTTCTTTTCTTCTGTGCCATCAAAGCTGTAAATCTCAGAAAGACCAAGATCACGCATTGCTGCATAGTAGAACTTGTCGCCGCAGAGACAGAAGTTATTGATGGAACCCTGTCTGTCGATCAGAGTCTCGTAGTTACCATTTTCATCAAAACGTCTTAATACTGTATTCTTTCTTGTTGTGGAAAGAGTATAGATGTATTTGTCGTCATGAGCTTTGTCACCACCGTCGGAGAACTTCACATCGGAACCAACTGTGTTGTGAACGCTGTCATCATAGTCAGCAAGGAATTTCACTTTACCATCTTCAATTGTATAGAGCTTGCAGTTTTCGTTGCAGCCATACAGTTTCATATCGGAACCAAAGAAGATCACTTTGCCGTTTAAAATGCAAGCGTACTCAATCTTCATATCCTTCTGCTCAACCAGAACTTCTGTAGTTCCGTCTGTTAAAGAATAAGTCTTCAGACCCTGATATAAGCCTTTTTTATCTGTATAAAGGTTAC
>JAZOVL010000191.1:0-2128 GCA_045658685.1 Pilosibacter sp. | reverse complement strand
TCCTTTTACCTGAGAGATTCGGCTATATAGCCTTGCACCTTCGGTACTCAAAAATCTGAGCTTCTCCAGAGCTGCATCCATTCCTAGTCCTCACCCGCTAACGGGCACCTGAGAGTGTTACTCCTTCGGCAGGCACATACGCCATTCCCCTAAGAATTTCAACTGCCTATATTAATTTTCATGAATAATAACACATATTTTTGAATATTGCAACATCGTTTTTTAATAAAACAACTCAATTTAATCTTAATTACATGACCAGTGTCGGAATCACAAAAGAGAACCGCCTACAGCTTCGTTCCAATATTATCCTCAAATTCCCTGATTTTCTCGATCACCACGTCCACAGCCGCATTGTTGGTCACATATCCTTCTAAGGATTTTGCCTTCGCTTTCAGCATCGCGGATTTTGGATAAGTAAACACCCACGCGCGGCCTTTTCCGTTTCTGGCCTCCTGCACCAGATTGGCGATGGAGGAGTTTCCGTCGAAGGCAAAGAGAACACAGTTCCGACGTTCGAAGATTTCGTAGTTGAAGGACTTGTAGATTCCCATTTCCTGGGATTCGGTGGAGATTCGAATTCCTTTCAGATTGGCACGCTGCAGTTTCTTCATCTGCTTCTGGTCCATCAGGGACGGAATGATCGCATAGATGTCGAAGCCTGAATTATTCTCCACGATGTATTTTTCATGACCAGCCAGTTTATGACCGACTACGAAGAATACTTTCTGAGGGTCCAGATTATCAAGCAGTGCCTGAAGTACGCTCTTATCGTTCTCACTCAGTTTCGGATAAGAACCTCCGCTTGTGAAACTTCCACCAGCGATGATGACCGGGTATTTGTCCCACGGAAGTTCCTTCACATTTTCTTTGAATACCGGATAGGACGGACGTTTGTTAATCTCAAATTTCACATCACGAATATCGTCAAATTCTTTTTTGAATTCGTCAGTGTAGTACTGATGAATCGTACGTCCAGACAACACGTTTTCAAACGCCTGAGATTTCAAGCTGAAATTCTGATTCTGGCGTTCAATGATCTCTGCCTCAACCGCCTGCATTTTGTGAAATTCTTCCTCTGTGATCTTGAGGAAATTGGACAGAGCCAACTGCTCATCGATGCTGTCAGTTCCGTACAATCCATATCCATCCGTTCCCATGACGCAGAATATTTCATTCTGCAGATAGCTCTTCAGCGGATGTTTTTTCAATTCGATCAGGTTGTTGAGACGCACATTGCTGGTCAGCTGGAATTCCAGGACAATATCATGTTCTTTGATCTGCTCCAGCAGTTCTTTTCCCTGTTTGGTGGTCAGTTTCGCACAGTAAAGGCCGTGACCGATGCGCATGTACGGAAAGCTCTGGCCCGGAAGCAGGGAATCTTTCACCAGAGCGATGGCCTTGGCCATGTTGCTCTTTAAGGAATCATTTTCGCCTGCATGGACGCGGATGGTCCAGTTTTTATCCTCACTGGCGATCTTGGTCACGATTTCTTTGATAACACCTTTTAACTCTGCGATATCATTGATTTCTTCACCAACGAAGTCACTTCCCACTACGTACGGGTCCTTGCAGACCACTTTTAATGCCTGAACGGCCTCGGTCAGATAGTTGCCGGATGTGATATTGTTCTTTACAAGAGTCAGCGGAATCCTTCGGATTGCAGCCAGGAAACGGATGTCCACGCCGGTCTCCTTTTTGACCAGCGGCATAATGTGGTGAATCTGCTCCAACATGCGGACAGCAGACGCATCCTTTTTCACCAGTGTGGTATCGCTGATCTCTACATATTTAATGTGGCGTTTCTGATATTCACGGCCAATCCAGAGCAGAGTATCCTCGTAGAATGTGATATTTGCAAAATCCTCGTCCTCCAAATCCATCAGCATATGACTCAAATAACGGCGGATATCATGATCCTCGATCTTCCAGATATTCGTCAGCGAAATCTTATAATCTGCCTCTACACCTTTCGTGAACACATAGCGATAAAGATACAGCTTTTCCAGGTTTGTAAACACAGCCTGAGAATCCTTGAGCAGGCACAAAGATTTACGGATTTTATTGATATTCTCCGTCGAATGCTCAATATTATGCAGAATCAGATCTGCAAAGTTAATGTACGTAT
>JAZOVL010000190.1:0-1749 GCA_045658685.1 Pilosibacter sp. | reverse complement strand
ATGAAATGTCTGAACGGAAACGGTCATCTTCATTCATTGGATGTGGATCCGATCGAGATTGTGAAGACAAAAGAACGCTTGGCTTCTAAGGGATTTGGACCGGAGATATTTACTGCACACCAGATGAATTTCAGAGATATCGATAAGCTGACAGCAGAGGTAGGTCTTTTTGATTTTGCGATGGCGGATTTGGGAGTATCGTCCATGCAGATCGATAATCCGGAACGAGGTTTCACATACAAGTTTGAAGGACCATTGGATCTTCGTTTGAATCCGGAAAAGGGGATCTCTGCAGCAGATCGTCTGGCTGATATTACGAAAGAGGAGTTAGTCGGAATGCTGGTGGAGAATTCTGATGAACCGTATGCGGAGGAGATTGCAAGAGAGGTAATCAAGCGAAATCGAAAAAAAGATCCGATCAAGACGACGATACAGTTTAAAGAGACCATTGAAGCGGCCTTAAAATTCATTCCGGAAGAGGAGCGAAAAGAGGCAGTCAAGAAGGCCTGTGCAAGATGTTTTCAGGCGCTTCGTATAGATGTGAACAGTGAGTTTGAAGTACTCTATAATTTCATGGAGAAACTTCCGGGGGTGCTGAAACCGGGCGGCCGTGTGGCAATTCTGACGTTTCACTCCGGTGAGGACAGGCTTGTAAAACGGTTTTTAAAAGATGGACTGAAGGCTGGTTTGTACAGCGAAGTTTCAGAAGATGTCATTCGTCCGTCTGCTGAGGAATGCAACCGAAATCCTCGTGCCCGCTCAACAAAAATGCGTTGGGCGATCAGGGCTGAATAGAAAGGACAATATTTTGGCAAATGAAAAACATTGCAAGATCATTCGGAGCGTTATAGGTTTGATCGGATTGATCCTTGCACCATTTATTTCGTATATTCTATTTGAATATGTGACAGGAAACCTTCAAAGCATTCCGCTGAACATGGCACTGTTAAATGTTTATTGGATTGCATTGTTTTATCTGATTGTCTTTGCATTCACAGGAAGTTCCAGGCTTACCATCGGAATCGCAAGTGTTATTGTATATGTGATCTCGCTGACAGAGACCTTTGTGGTGTCTTTCCGAGGAAGACCGATCATGCTGAGCGAGGTTCTGGCGATCAAGACAGCATTATCCGTGGCAGGAAGTTATTCATTCGATATTTCAAAAGAAATGATACTGGCAGGATGTGCATTGGTGGGATTAAACACTCTTTTATGGTTCTTTCCGGTTCGAGTAAAAAGGATTCGTTACCGTGTGTTGAATGCATTTCTTTGTGCAGGCGTGGTGTATCTGGGATGTCAGAATTTTTACGGAACGATCATGCCAAAGATGGGGCTGGTTGTAAATCTCTGGTCGATCAATGATTCCTATAAGGAAAGTGGATTTTTACTTTCGAGTGCCGTGTCTTTGCAGTACATGGTGACCGAGGAGCCAGAAGGATATTCGAATGGGAAATTGGAACAGATTTATCAGGAGGCAACAACTCTTGTTGAGGAACGAATGTCTGAATTGAGCGAAGATGCGATCAAACCGGTCAATATCATTTGTATTATGAATGAAAGTCTTTCTGAGTTAAAAGTGAATGGAGATTTTGAGACAAATATTCCGTATTTTCCATATCTGGATAACCTGAGAGAAAATACAGTAAGAGGAAGCCTTTGTGTTCCAGTATACGGTTCCTTGACCAGTAATACAGAGTATGAATTTTTAACAGGAGACACAATGGCATTGCTTGCGCGCAACTCCATTGA
>JAZOVL010000189.1:0-4794 GCA_045658685.1 Pilosibacter sp. | reverse complement strand
ACCACCTGTGTGTAACCAGCGAACCCCAAGTGTACCGAAGATATATTCAAAATCAAAATCTTCCGGAGTTGCTTTGGAGATAGCTGTATTCGCACGATCAGAACAGCCGACCGCACCACGGATACCAAAACCACGCTCTGTAAAATTCAGACCATTACGGCAGATTCTTCCGATACCATCTGTTTTCATCCATTTAATAAGTGATGTGTCAACACCACCCTGAAGGATGAAGTCTTCCATTAACATACCCACTTCATTGTCTGCAAATGCCGTAATAACTGCTGTTTTAAGACCAAAACATCTTCTGAGACCACGAACAACATTGTACTCTCCGCCGCCTTCCCAGGCACGGAAACTGCGCGCGGTACGGATCCTTCCCTCGCCCGGATCCAGCCGAAGCATAACTTCTCCAAGAGAAACCGCATCAAATGTACATTCTTTCGCTGGTTTTACATTTAAATTCATCACTTATTCTTCCTCCTGCTTTTCATATTTATAAATCAAAATTAAAATATCTTACTGCATTATTGTAAGAGATTCCTTTTATAATCTTTTCAAGGGCTTTATAATCCGCCGGATATTCTCCGTTTTCTACCCATCCGCCGATCAATTCACAAAGAATGCGACGGAAATACTCGTGTCTTGTATAGGATAAAAAGCTTCTCGAATCTGTAAGCATACCAATAAAGTTTCCCAACAGGCTCAGGTTTGCCAGTGAGATCATCTGTTCCTGCATACCTGTCTTATTGTCATTGAACCACCAAGCAGATCCTTGCTGGATCTTACCCACCGATGAGGAATCCTGGAAACACCCAATCATCGTTCCAATTGAAACATTGTCCGTTGGATTCAACGAATAAAGTATTGTTTGGGGAAGGTCACCCGTCACTGCAAGTGCGTTTAAAAAATCCGCCATCTGTACGCTTGGTGTATAGTTGTTGATACAGTCAACTCCCGCATCCGGTCCGACTATTTCGAAGATCCTGCGGTTGTTATCTCGCTTTACACCAAAATGCAGCTGCATGACCCAATTCTTTTTACAGTATTCTCTTCCCAGCGCCAACATAAAAGCTGTTTCGAATTTCTTCTTTTCTATGAAACTTGGAAGTACACCTGCAAGCCTCTTTACAAATATTGCATCCACTTCTTCTTTTGTCGCCGGCTCATACATCACATAATCCAGACTATGATCTGATATTGTGCAGCCGTTTTCTGCAAAGAAGTCCAGCCTTACTTTTAATGCTTCGATTAAAGACTTGAAGTCCTTCACTTCCACATCACTTACTTCACTCAATTTTTCAATATATTCCAGATAATCCGTTTTAGAAAGATTCATTGCCTTTTCCGGTCTCCATGTGGGAAGAACCTGACATTTCAAAGTCTTATCGGCCGCCATCTTCTGATGCCACTCGAGAGTATCAATCGGATCATCCGTTGTACAAATCAGCCTCACATCGGACATTTCGATCAGCCTTCTTGCAGTCAGACCGTTTTGAAGCTTTTCATTGCAAAGATTCCAAACGGTCTCGGCAGTTTCGCTGTTCAAATATCCTTCATATCCAAAATATCTTTTAAGTTCCAAATGGCTCCAGTGGTAAAGCGGATTTCCGATCGCCATTTCCAGAGTCTCTGCCCATTTCTGGAATTTTTCACGATCAGGAGCATCTCCCGTAATATATTTTTCTTCCACACCATTGGATCGCATCTGGCGCCATTTGTAATGATCTGCGCCGAGCCAGATCTGCGTAATGTTCTCAAATTTTCGGTCTTCATAGATCTCTCTTGGAGCAATATGACAATGGTAATCTAAAATCGGCATCGCTTCCGCGTATTCATGATACAGTTCTTTTGCTGTTTCTGTTGTCAGCAAAAAATCCTTATCCATAAACTTTTTCATGTCAAATCCTCTTGCGCTTTCCTTCTGATGTTTTCCACCAGCTGTACTGCCTCTTCCACTAATTGTTTAATTTCATCAAATCGACCGGCTTTTATAAGATCATCCTTTACCATCCAGCTCCCACCGCATGCTATAATTCTATCAAAATTTAGATAGTTTTCAAGGTTCTTTGCGCTTACACCACCTGTTGGTATAAATTTTACACCTTTAAAGGGAGCCGCCAATGCTTTCATCATGGACACACCGCCAAACTGCTCTGCCGGAAAAAATTTGACCACGTTAAGTCCCCTCTTTACCGCCTGTGCAATATCAGACGGTGTAATGCATCCCGGATATATTGAAATCCCGTTTGCCAAACAATAGTCAACGATTTCCGGATCAAATCCGGGACTTACAATAAATTTCGCACCTGCTGCTGTTGCACGGTTAACCTGCTCAATGGTAAGTACGGTTCCTGCACCTACAAGTAATTCAGGAAACTCTTTTGTCATGATTCGAATCGATTCCTCTGCAGATTCTGTGCGAAATGTTACTTCTGCACATAAAAGTCCGCCTTCTACAAGTGCCTTGGCAAGCGGTACCGCATCATTTACGTCATCCAGAACCACCACAGGTACTACTCCCATTTGCTGAATGCTCTCAGAGACAGTCATCTGAATTCCCTCCATTTTCCCATTCTTATACTTTTCATATGGCTACAATCTTATGTATATCATGTACAAAATCATAAATTTCATACCTTTGAGCAAAACAAAGATCGGAGCCCTGTACAGAACTCCGATCTTTTCGTCTACAGTTACAACATTTTAACTTGCGAATTATCGTTTAATCATATTTATTAATAATTCTCGCCTCTTACCTCAAAATAGCTCTGGGAATACTTACATACCGGACAAACTTCCGGTGCTTTTTTGCCGATCACAAGATGGCCGCAAACACGGCATTCCCACATCACTTCTTCACTCTTTTCGAATACCTGCTGCATCTCCACATTCTTTAACAACGCAAGGTAACGTTCTTCATGAGCTTTTTCAATCGCACCGACTTTACGGAATGTTTCAGCCAACTCCGGGAAACCTTCTTCTTCAGCATCTTTTGCCATTCTGTCATACATATCTGTCCACTCGTAGTTTTCACCGGCTGCAGCTGCTGCAAGGTTCTGAGCTGTATTGCCCATATGACCCAGTTCCTGGAACCAAAGTCTTGCATGCTCCTGCTCATTTCTGGCAGTCTTTAAGAAAATTTCTGCCAGCTGCTCATAACCTTCACGGATTGCAATGTTTGCAAAATATGTGTATTTATTTCTCGCCTGGCTCTCACCGGCAAAAGCTTCCATTAAATTCTTCTCAGTCTTTGTTCCAGCATATTTGTTTGTCGGTTCTTCTTTCTTCTCTTCAATCTTTTCGAATACAGAGGCCGGCTGCTTGCAAAGCGGGCATTTGAAATCCTCTGTCAGTTCACCTTCATGAATGTAACCACAAATCGTACAACGATATTTACTCATGTTATTGCCTCCTAAATCTTTACTTCTATCTGTATAAACTGTATGAAGCATCTCTTCTGCCAATTTGCTCAATGGCTCTCCATAAAATTCTTTATATAGCAACTGAATTTCACTATTGCCATGGCTCTTTCTGTTTTCCAGTTCGTCATCTCGTTTATAAAGACCTGCGATACGTTTCTTTCTCAGCTCGTCACCTTTCTCCAAAGTTCCCTTTGGCTGACCGCCGCCACCGATACATCCGCCAGGACATGTCATCACTTCAACAAATGCATACCCTGCTTCACCGTTTTTCCACTTCTTGATAAATTCAGACGCAGCTTTCGTTCCATAAATCACAGCAGCTTTCACCTTTAACTCACCGATCTGTACTTCGGCTTCTTTCACAGAGTCCATACCCCTCACCGGCTGAAGCTGGTAAAAATCTGACGGAGCAGGACTTCCTGTAATATATTCGTACGCTGTTCTTAAAGCTGCTTCCATAACACCACCGGTATTTCCAAAAATAACACCGGCTCCGGATGCCTCACCCATAAGCGGATCAAAAGCAGAATCTTCTAAAGCTGCAAAATCTATATTTTCCTCTTTCGCCCACTTCGCAAGTTCTCTGGTTGTGATCACGTAATCCATATCACGCATTCCTTCAATTCCGAGATACTTTGAGGCGGCATTCATCTCTTCTCTGCGAATCTCAAATTTCTTTGCAGTACACGGGGTAACTGCCACATTTACAATCTTTGCAGGATCAATTCCCATCTTCTTGGCAAAATACGTTTTTACAGTCGGGCCCTGCATTCCAATCGGACTTTTCGCAGAAGATATATGCGGAAGGATATCCGGATGATATGTTTCTGCATATTTAACCCAGGCCGGACAACAACTTGTAAACTGCGGAAGCGGAGCAGTTCCCTTCGTTACACGTGTGATCAACTCACTTGCTTCCTCAACAATCGTTAAATCTGCAGAAAAGTTTGTATCTAAAATGTACTTACCACCAAGTTTACGAAGAAGCGAAACCATCTTCCCCTCAACAAAGCTTCCGTCCTGCATTCCAAACTCTTCACCAAGTGCGATTCGAACCGACGGAGAAGTATTGAAAATAACAATAGAATCCGGATCTAATGTGGCTTTTTTTACATCTGGATACTCATATTTCTCCGTAATGCTGGATACCGGACAGACATTTGCACACTGGCCACAGTTGATACAAACCGCTGTATCTCCAGTATCCTCAAGACGATATGTACCATGAACTCCGATATAGTCTTTACAGATATCCCGGCACTGACCACATTTGATACAAAGCTCTTCGTTCCTGCAAATCGATGGATTATCCAACTCGATCGGAACTCTCACGTCCATAGATAAATGCTTCATATAACTACCCCTTTCCCCT
>JAZOVL010000188.1:0-14381 GCA_045658685.1 Pilosibacter sp. | reverse complement strand
CTCAAGGGATCCCTTTTATGCCTATGAAACATTTTTTCCGGACTCATACTTTGATCGCAGGTACCTTATTCCTGACTGCCGCCGGACTGATTTCCAGAATTCTTGGTTTTTTCTACCGCATTTATCTATCTCGTACTATTGGAGCTGAAGGGCTGGGGATTTACCAAATGGTATTCCCAATCTACGGAATCTGCTTTTCCCTGTGCGCCGGCTCTATTCAGACTGCAATTTCCAGATTTACAGCAGCTAACCGGGAGCGGGCAAAACAGACCTTGCTCTGCGGATTTTTGATTTCATTTTCCATTTCCCTGATCTTAGCTGCTCTGATCCGGAGTCAGGCTGATTTTCTGGCTGTACATATTTTGATGGAACCACAGTGTGCTCCTCTCCTCCCGGCTTTGGCACTGGCGATTCCGTTCACTTCCTTGCACGCATGTGTTTGTGGCTATTTTTACGGAAAAAATCAAGTTCAGCTTCCGGCTGTTGCGCAGCTTTTAGAACAGTGCGTACGGATTTTCACTGTTTTTCTGGTTGTTGATATCCGTCAATCTATGGGATATGAAGTGACAGCCGTTGTTGCTGTCTGGGGATTGCTTGCAGGCGAGGCATTTTCTGCACTCTTTGTGCTGTTAAGTTTTTTTATTGTATCCGGTTCTGTCTCTTCTGCTCTGCATCATTGTTCATCGCTCTCTTCCTTTCGGACAACTGCCGGTCCTCTGATGGCTCTGGCAGCTCCTCTTATGGCAAATCGACTTGTCATGAACCTTCTGCAAAGCGCTGAAGCCATCATGATCCCGAATAAGTTGGAGCAGTTTGGCCTGACTGGTTCTCAGGCCGTCAGCGTCTACGGAGTCCTTACAGGTATGGCTATGCCCTTTATCATGTTTCCCTCTGCCATCATAAATTCATTGGCAGTGGTGCTCCTTCCAACCGTGGCCAGACAACAGGCTGCGGGAAACAACTCGGGAATCATAAAAAACCTTTCCCTATCCGTTCGTTACAGCCTCCACATGGGAATTCTCTGCATCGGTATATTTACGGTCTTTGGAGCCGATCTCGGTATGAATGTTTTCCAGAACCAAGACGCCGGCACCTTTATCACAATCCTCGCCTGGCTCTGCCCATTTTTGTACTTGGCAACCACCATGGGCAGTGTGTTAAATGGTCTGGGAAAAACTACGATCACTTTTATCAATAACTGCATCTCTCTTCTGATTCGGCTTGTTTTCGTTTTTTTCGGAATCCCACGCTTCGGAATCCACGCCTGTCTGTGGGGAATGCTGGTTTCTGAAATTCTTATGGTTCTGCTGCACAGTTATACACTCCGACGACTGATCGCCTTTTCTCCGGATGTATGGGATATGTTGGTAAAACCCGCTTTTAGCCTGATGGCAGCATTGGGAATCCACCGATTGCTTCCTGAAACATTATCGCCCTTTTCTATCCTCCCTGTGTTTGGCTGGACCATTGTACGAATTGGATTTGTCAGTGTCTGCTATGCACTAGTACTTCTTTTACTGTGTCAAAAGGCCAGAAAAGACACGGACTAAATATCCGTGTCTTTTTCAATCCATCCCCGATTGCCTTTTCCTCTAAAGAATCCAGCATTCAGAGAATATTCCTTTGTATTCTCCCCTGATTCCGAAACCATATATTGAATCTTGAATCCATAATGTTCCGATTCCAAGATTGTAAATGGATGTTCCTCCATCGCAAGAATCTGACGATTTCCTTTGTAAAATAGTGGATACGTACCAATGTAACCCTCAGAAAACATTCTCTCCTGAATCCCGATCCGCATATTCTTGATTTTCTCG
The DNA here is from genome assembly GCA_045658685.1 of Pilosibacter sp. Lineage (GTDB taxonomy): Bacteria > Bacillota > Clostridia > Lachnospirales > Lachnospiraceae > Pilosibacter. The sequence goes on along the minus strand of JAZOVL010000188.1, from coordinate 12,564 downwards.
TGAAGTCCGTCTGAATACTCGCGTTCCGGATATACTGAAGATGCCTCTTCCACCTTCTTAAAAATCAATTGATAAAGCTTGATTCTCTTCGGACTCTGCATCGCATTGGCAATAAGACGAGCAATCTGGGTTTTAAACGGAGTCAGTTCGTATAACTTGAGCAGACGCAGGAAGGCTCTGTCCCCCACTTCTTCCGCCAACATTCTCATACAGTCGAGACCGTCTTTCGTTTCCTCATAGTAAGAATCCAAAGATTCATGGATCGGCGAATAATAGCGAAACGGTGCAAACTCCATCAAAGGCATCAGTGCCAGCTCTTTTTTATTGCAAACCGTCTCTCCCATGTAACGGAATTTATCACAAATAGTACCTATGATATAAACCAGCCGACGCCAATGTTCCTCTCCCGGAACCCAGAAGTGACCGATCTGGTCATATCGGTAACACTTCTGTTCACAGAAACTTTCCTCGTACCAGATTGTGAATACCGACGTATCCCCCTGGCGGAAAATCGCTGCCGATCCCTGATCGGTATCCAGCAATTCCACTGTAATCTCCGCATCCCCTTTTGAATCGTATGTACCGGTCATCGTTGCATTTGTCAGGATCAGATAACATTCCAGAGCATCATTCATCATATATGGAATATAAAATTCCTGTTTTCCGTTATCTAACTCTGTCTTATGAAGTTCAAATGCCTCGCAAGAAACGATTTCGCCCAAATATTGTTTTAACTCTAACTTCTCCATTCGCCACATATTGTTTATCAACTCCAAATTACCGAACTCCCATGTAAGCCGCGTTTTACCATAAGCTTCCGTTCAATACTGTCTTTCAATGTGTTCACATGGGAAATAATACCGACAAGACGGTCATCTCCGGCCAGTTCATTTAATACCCGCATAGCCTGATCTCTGGTACTGTCATCCAGAGAACCAAAACCCTCATCCACAAACATGGACTCTAATCGTACGGAACCGGCCTGACTCTGTACCACATCGGAAAGTCCTAAAGCAAGTGCCAAAGAAGCCAGGAAAGATTCACCACCGGATAATGTTTTCACATCTCGTTCCTTTCCGGTTCCCATCACATAGACATTCAATTCTAATCCGGACGCTCCAACCAGCCCCATCTCGTCCATCGGACGGCTTTTCAGTTTCATCTTTCCTTCCGTAAAAACTAAAAAGCGCTTATTGGCCGCTGCCAGGATTTTTTCAAAATACATCCTCTGCACATAGGTTTCAAAATCCAGACGCACTTTTCCTTTCATCCTGCCGCCTGCCGCCTGCCAGAGAACATCATATAAAAGAAACTCCTCGAGTAATATACTATAATCCTTTTCTTCCTTCTCCAAAGTTTTCAACAATTCCTCATGGTTCTTTTGAATCCTGGAGCTCTGTTCTTTCTGCTCCTGAAGTTCCTCTTTTTTTTCTTTCAGATTGCTCAGTTCAAGATCAAAAGCAGCCAGATCTGTATACACTTTGCCCTCAGACTGTTGCTTTAATGTCTGAACCATTGCATGCCTTTCCTGAAGTTCTGTGAAATATGAATGGATGCGTTCTTTCTCCTGTTCCAACTGAGCTTTGGATTTCCATTGGTTCATGATTTCCAGATACTCTGCCTCATCTGTAAAGCCTTCTCTGTGTCGGATTTTTTCGTATTCATGCTTGGCATCTTGTGCAAGTTTCCCTGCATTTACACTCTCAGACTGGGTTCTCTGCAGATTTTCCCTTGCATTTAAAAAATGTCCGGAAATTTCAAGCACTATTTCCAAATGCTTCCGGCGTGTTTCATAGTTTTCCGGAAGTTCTTTTCTGTCAAGTTCTAACTGAGTTTTGGCCGCCTCCAGCTTTGCACGTTCTCCCCGGATCTCCAGGCTAAGAATCTCGCACTCCTTCTGTTTTTTCTCCCAGGCTTTCTGGGCATTTCTCACGTCCTCTTCGTTTACAGCATGTTCCGATAACTGCGCCGGATTCGGATGTTCCAAAGAGCCGCACACAGGACAGGGACATCCGGATATCAGTTTTTCTTTTGCCAAGATTCCTGCCTGCTCTCTGAAAAACTTCTCCTGCAATGTTCCGTACAGTTCTCTGGCTTTGGCGAGAAGCTCCATCTTTTGTTCCAGATTCGCCGCCTTTTTCTGACATTCGCATTCTACACGGTCCAGACGCTCAGCTCTGCGGTCCAGCTCCTGTTTCCGCTGTTCCGCAGCCAGCATTGCCTTTTCCTCTGACTTCCATTCCGAAATCCAAACAGTCATATCCGGAATCTCTGCATGCTTCATTGTCTGAGAAAACACAGTAAATAAGTCTGGTTCTGTTACCGTTTTCACCGCCTCCAAAAGTTTTTCAGACAATGCTTCACATAAGCATAACACCTTAGCCTCATCCTGCTTCACATCTTCAAAGGCACGCTCTGACGATTTCCACTTATCAAAAAAGGGCCGAACATAGTATGCCTTCTCTGCTTTTTCCAATAGAATTTTTTGCTTCGTAAATGCTCCCTCTTGACTTTCATGAGCCAAAAGTTCCTTACCTGCTTTTTCAAAACGGCACAGAATATCATTGTCACTCTTTGCCAGACCACGTTTTTCCAGTAAAGCGTGGTACTGAAGCTCTGCTTCTGCAAGCGGTCCGGAAATGCAGGACAAGTTTTTCTCATCAAGCGCTAAGAACTGCTCTAAAATCTCACGGATCATCACCGGATCCGGAGTCTCCTGACCTTTGATCAATTTTATTTGTTCCGAATCTTCCGCACCTTCCGGTATCTGAATTCCCTGTACATAGGCTTTCAGACGCTCTTCTGTGCCGCTGATCTTCTCTTTTAAGTTCTTCCTGCACTCCCATAGTTCATCTTCCACTTTTCGGTACAGCCCTGTATGAAAGATAGTAGAAAAAATCTTTTTCCTCTCATCGGACTTCGCATAGAGAAGGCGCAGAAAATCTCCCTGTGCGATCATCGCGATCTGCGTAAACTGCTCACGGTCAATGCCCATGATCTCACAAAGTTTCTTATCTGTTTCTTTCAACTTCCCGCGAAATGCAGTTCCATCCGGCATCGTAAGTTCCACGGAAGCCGAGGCCTTTACCAGACCATTTCCACGTTTCTTTTCCCGCATGTATTCCGGACTTCGACGGACCGTATAAATCTCCCCTCGATAGGAAAAAGTCAGCTCCACAAAAGTTTCGTCTGTCGGTGCTGCAAACTGACTCCGCATCATCTTTCCGTCGCGCTTTCCTCCACTGGTCTCTCCATAAATTGCAAAGGTGATACCATCGAAGATCGTTGTTTTTCCGGAGCCTGTATCTCCGGTGATCAGGAACAGACCATGATCTACCCTGGTAAAGTCGATCGTTGTCTCTTTTCCATAAGAGCCAAAGGCGCTCATGATCAATTTTAACGGTTACAATCCCTGTCACCTCCCACAGCTCGCATGACCTTTCTCATCACTTCTATCTGCTTTTCGTTCAATGCTTCTCCTCGCATCTGCTCATAAAACTCACCAAACAGTTCCAATACGCTCTTTTTTTCCTCCTGCAGCACCACATCCTGCATCTCATAGCGGGTTCTGGAATTTTCTACACGCCACTCCAGCAGCCGTGGATATACTCGCGCCAGCGCCTGTCCCGGTTCATACAGTTCATCTTCGTCTGTCAGTACCACGCTGACGTAGTCATCCGGATTCGCTGACGCCAGTACCAACGGCGAAGTCAGCTCTGCCAGAGTTCCCTGAATCTTCCGGACATCATAAAGCGGAACAAGCGGAAGAACTTCCATATGGAATTCACCTTTTGGGCCAAATGTCACTTCCGTCACAGACTTCTCCCAGTCTGCCTCTGAAACGGAATATTTCAACGGAGAGCCACAATATCGCACAATCCTTCCGTCTTCCGGTACCAATACAATACTCTGTGGTCTGTGAATGTGGCCTGCTGCCACGTAATCGAATACGGCTGCTGCCGACACATCAATATTGTCCTGTCCACCCACATGGACAGTCTCAGAATCGGAACGCTCCGGTTCCTTTCCACTTCTTGTAAAAAACTGATGACAGAGAAGTACATTGCGTTCTTTCTCATCAAGTTCCATCTGATCTACCAGACCACACATCGCTTCTTCATAGGTTTTCACATCTTCCAGTCCCGGTATCTCTCGAACAAACGACGGACGAAAAAACGGCAGCAAATAAATATTGACTGCTCCGTATTCATCTGAAATCGATATTTTCTGTACCTTTGGCTGTTCAAATCCAGGTGTATTTCCGGCTATAAATATTTTGTGCTCAGCAAACAGACGACTTCCGTAGGAAAGTCGCTCCCCTGAATCATGGTTTCCACTGACCATACAAACCACCGGACCGTCCGAAATCCCGGCCAGTTTCGTCACAAACTCATCAAATAATGCCACTGCCTCTGCACTTGGCATGGATTTATCGTAGATGTCTCCGGCCACAAGCACAGCATCTGGCTTTCTTTCACGAATCAACTCCAGGATCTGATCTAAAATATACCTCTGATCCTCGATCATTGAAAAACCATGCAATTGCTTTCCTATATGTAAATCTGAAAGATGAAAAAACTTCATGCGATACCCTTTCTGCCGATACCGTCCTATTCGTCAAACTCCACAGTCACGTAATAGCCGCGATCATTCTGAATAATTGACTTCACGACACCCTGACGGCTTTTCAAACGTTCATTAAACTTAAACAATCCTGACATGGCAACTGCCGGCTCAATCATATAATTGACATTGATCGGAGTCACGGACTCACTGACGTCCACCGTCTGTCCTTCTTCCACCAGACCCGGACGCTCCATCTTAAATACAACTTCTCTCATTTCTTACCACCATTATATTCGAACGTATGTTCTTTGTAAAGCGTAAAATTTTGACTGGAGACGGAATATTCACGACTCCAGTCAAGCTTCATTTCTTATTTGCCTTCGTAAATAATTGCGGATTCTACATCATAACCTTCCAGTTTCTTTCTGCCTTCCAGTCCTGCAAGCTCCATTACGAAACAGATCTTAACAACTTCGCCGCCAAGTTCTTCCACCAGCTTTGCGATCGCTTCCACGGTACCGCCTGTTGCGATCAGGTCATCAACAATAACAACCTTCTGCCCCGGCTTGATCGCATCCTTGTGAAGTTCAATGGTTCCTTTACCATATTCCAGCTCGTACTCTCTGGATACAGTCTCTCTCGGAAGTTTGCCCGGTTTTCTGGCCGGAACGAAAGATTTGTGAAGCTCGTAAGCCACCGGTGTACCGAAGATAAATCCACGGGACTCTGCACCTACTACAACATCAAACTCCAGATTCTTTACCATATCGATCAACTGCTCAATTGCCAGATGAAGACCGTCTGCGTCCTGTAAAATAGAAGTAACATCACGGAAAATAATTCCCGGCTCCGGGAAATCCGGAATGCTGATTACGTACTCTTCTAATTTTTTCATATTTGTAAATCCGTCCTTTCCAAAGATATCTTCATCATATCACAAATCCACTTTCATGTCCACCTTGACGATGAGCATATTCCCGAATTCTGTTTCATATATTTTCCAAGATGCGCAGCCACATAATAAGGATATAAGATTGGAGTGTCTCATGTCGAAATCTTCTATTGTTATAGCGATTCAACTGTTTCTTTTCATTTTCCTGTCATTTTCTCTGTATTGCACCAAAGCAGAATATGCGACCACATCTCCCACGACTGAAAATTCCGTTGTGGAAAGCTCCCAAAAATCAGGCTCATCAGACTCCGCCCAAAAAGATTATATCCGCTGGGTTGATTTTACCGTACCAGCCACTGTTCTGAACAAAACACTGGAGCTGGACATCAACTCCTGCCAGAACCGACTGCATTTTGACTGGATCGAACTCCTCGCCTATCTCGGAGCCCGCTGCGGAGGCGATTTTTCCGAATTTAAACAGGCGGAGCTGGACCATCTGGTCAAGCGTCTGGAAGAAGGCGAAACCATGGAGAGCATTACACAGGACATGAAATATTATGATTACTATTATGAAGCCTATACAGCTGTACTGGGTGGAATGGTTGGATATTTTGAAGTAAAAGAAGATGGAGAATGGATCATGAAATATGGTCTGAAAGCTTACTCCCCCATTGCAAAAGGATTCCCATACAGCGACTATGATGATTTTGGTGTCTCTCGTTCTTACGGTTATAAACGTCAACATCTTGGGCATGACATGATGGGGCAGGTGGGTACTCCCATTATTGCAGTCGAAAGCGGCTATGTGGAGGCTCTCGGTTGGAATCAGTACGGTGGCTGGAGAATCGGAATCCGAAGCTTTGATAAAAAACGTTATTATTATTACGCACACCTTAGGAAGAACTATCCATACCAGAGCAATCTGAAAGCAGGAAGCCTTGTCACAGCCGGAGATGTCATCGGATATCTTGGACGGACCGGATACAGTGCAACAGAAAATACTAACAATATCGACACACCTCATCTTCATTTTGGTCTTCAGCTGATCTTTGATGAATCCCAAAAGGAAGGGAACAATGAAATCTGGATCGACTGTTATGAACTGATGAAATTTCTGCACCAAAATCAGAGCCGGGTCGTAAAAGTCGAAGGCACGAAAGAATGGACACGGATCGATCAGCAAAAAGAGCCGGAAGATTCCTCTTCCGACTCCATATGATCTCTGTATTATCTAAATTTCCGTCCGCCGCCTCCGTGTACACGTCCACTGCCAGATCGATGTGTGGAAGAACGGCCTCCACCGATTCGTCCACTGCTGCCACCCGGTCTTGAATTGCTCTGGGTACGGATCACCGTACGCGTCACATAACTGTTTAACAATACATCCGCGAGGACATTTCCAAGGGTAAATGCACTGTCCTTTCGATAGGAAAGACGGAAATTTGCGGACATTTTGGCTCCGTTATTTTTCATACCATACTCATGCACAACTGCAAACACTGCAATACCACCTGCCACTGCGGCAACAGCAAGTGCGATCAGGAATTCATACCACTGAATGGATTTATAACGGTCAATCTTACCTGTTTCTGTATCATAATTATACTGATCCGACTGGATTCCCACCTCGTAGAACTGCTCCACTCCATCCAGAAATACGCACGCGGAATCATAAAAATTGCCGTCATATGCATATTCGATGGAACTATCCAGAATCTCATCAATCCTTTCATCGGTCAGATAGCGGATCATTTTTCCTTCTGTGGAAATCCATAACTCACCGTTTTCCATGTCGATCAAAAACAGAGCACCATCGTGATCGCTGCCAAATCCAATCTCGTAAAATTCATAGATATCATCCGCATAATCTCTTACTGAACCGGAATTTTCTTCTGTCGTCACAATGGCCAGTCCCATATCCATCTTTTCCTGCAGTTCCGATATTTGGGCTGCCAGCTCCATCTCTTCATTATCATCAAACAGATCTGCCTGATCGTAAACTCGCAGTTTTTCCGGTTCATCTTTAGCTGCAAAGGCTGTTTCGCAACAAAGAAGCATCCACATCATTGTAAATACAAGCAACCGTCTCCAATGTTTCATCACAGGAACCAACCTCCTATCATTAAAACTGCAAAAACCGGAGCAAAAACGCCTGCAAATAATCCTGCAAGTTTTTTGCTGTCCACCGGCAGTTTTCCACAAATCTTACCGGTCTGTCCGTTCATGGCAAAATAATATGTCTTTCCCTGTTCCTTGTGGCGATAGGTCATGACCCAGACAGGAAGCATCGCATACTGCCATTTCGCCCCCCGGATTCTTGTTTCACTGTCCTGCACACGGACGGAACTGTATTCACTGATCGTCGATGTCAGATTCTGAATGGTGTAATTTCTTACTTCCTGTTCCGCTTCCGCTGTAAATCCGTCACTGTCCATGTCACGTTTTTCCGCCATAAATCCAGACAAGTAGTTGGTCTGGAACGGTGCCATTGCATCTGTTTCAAATGGAAGAACACCTTCTACAAGCTCTTTGTTGCTCTTAGACAAGGCATTTCTGGCCAAATTTTTGACATCCAACGTACCTTCTCGTTGAATTCGGTATTGTTTGTGTTCCGTAAACCTGGTATTTCCGGTCGTCCAGGTTCTTTGCTTCTCTGCCTCTGCCTGAAGCTTTCCGTCTACCGTACAACTGTACAATAAATACGGGAAGTATACACCGGACAGTTTTTCCAACTGGCTTTTATCATAAAAGCTGCGAGGAACAAACTTTTTCTTGCCGATCCAGGTAAGAAACATTTCTTCAGCACGCTTCCGGTCAATGGCAAACGGCAGAATATGATCTGGAAGGAATTCTCCGGACACACGTCCGGAAAGCACCACCGGATTGTGGCAATAGTAGCAGAACGTCGCAGCTGTTGTCTCATCCGTTACAATTTCTGCACCGCAGCTTGGACAAGTATAGGCAACTGCATCCTCTGAATGTTTCGGACTTGTACTTTCATTCGAAACACTTTCCGGCTCCTGTCCACCTTCTATCTCTTTCTCAGAAAATTCTGACAGACAATATTCACATGTCAGTTTCTGTGTCTTTGGGTCAAATACCAGCCCGCCGCCGCAATTTGGGCATTTATAAGACATTACTGCCATATGCTCTCATCCCCTCTCTTCGATCTCAACAAAGCGATTTCCCTTGCATATCCGTCCAGGTCATTTGGTGTTTCCAGACAATACGGTAAGTGCTTCAATGCCGGATGGCTGATCACCCGTACCAATGCTTCCAGTCCGATCTGTCCCTCTCCGATCTTCGCATGTCTGTCCTTTTTCGCTCCACACAGATTCAAACTGTCGTTCAGATGGATGGCCTTCAGGCGATCCAAACCGATTATCCGGTCAAACTCATTCAGAACTCCGTCCAGGTCATTTACAATATCATAACCACCATCCCAGACGTGACAGGTATCCAGGCACACTCCGATTTTATCGGAAAGCTCCACACGATCAATGATCTCGCGAAGCTCCTCGAATTTACCTCCGACTTCACTTCCTTTTCCTGCCATGGTCTCCAGCAGCACGGTTGTCGTAAGCTCAGGAATCAGAATCCCGTTCAACATCTCTGAAATCAACTGAATACCGACTTCCGTTCCCTGCTTCACGTGACTGCCCGGATGGAAATTATAGTAAATCTCTGCAGGAGCAAGCCCATTTGCCTCCGCAACTGTCCGTATCTTCCCCAGTCGTTCCAAGTCCTCTCGCATGGTTCTCCACGCAAAATCACGCACACTTTCATCTGCCGAACAGCCATTTAATGTATAAGGTGCATGGGCAACCAGCGAACCAATCCCCAATTCTTCTTTTTTTCTTATAAATGCTTCTAAATCCGCATCATCCAGCGCCTTTGCATTTCCGCCGCGAGGATTTCTTGTAAAAAACTGGAATGTAGTCGCTCCAATCTTCTCTGCCTCCCTGACCATCGGAAGATAGCCCTTTGCACAGGATAAATGACATCCGATATAAAACATCCAACTCTCCTATCTCTTCTCATTCTTTACAGGATTCAGGCAATACACTGCGCAGCGGATGAGCAAAAAAGAGACCACGCTCTGTACTGCAAGACTGATCGGAATCCAGTATTTTAACAGAAAACTTCCTGTATTGCTTCCAAAATAGCTTCGGATCGATATGATGCCTGCACCACCGGAAACCTGATTTCCCAAAATCTCCGCAAATGTGGCCACCGGATTGAGTAATAATGCCCACACTGCCACTCCGGTATCTGCCACCGGTTTCTCCATTCCCGGCTGTAACACCATATTGCTGATCTGAATCTGATCCATATTCAATAAAAAGAAATTCAACATGTATGTGCCCACCACGATGAACAACAACACACCATATGTACAGACATTGGAAAATGTCGATCTTCGCAAGAGTGAGGAAAATAAGATTCCGATTCCACCCGCATAAAAAGCAACAATAGTAAAGCTGAGCAGGAGAAGTCCAAGATCTATGAAATCCACACTTCCATATACAAAGGTCAGAAGCACGATCGGAAGACTGGACGCCACCAGAACCAGCAACTGTTCTACTGCAAAAAATAATTTTCCCATGATAATGTCACCAGGAGACATTTTCGTCGTAAATAACAACTCTAATGTCTGGCGTTCCCTCTCACCACTGATACTTCCTGACGTAAGTGCAGGCACAATAAACATCAACAGTAAAAATTCCAGAGTTGCAACAAACGCATACAAGTCCAAAAAGGTAGAATACTGGATGATTGATGAAATGCGCACCTGTGCAACGGTCTGATACATATTTAAGAGTGCCGTCAATGCAAGAATACCGTTAAATGCAAAGATGATCAATGGCATACGAAGACTTCTGGAACGCACCGTGGTCTCTCTCTTGTAAACCGGATTACTCTTCACTGGTCAGCACCACCTTTCCTTTTTCACGGTTTGTAATCTGCATAAAAACACTCTCCAGGTCACCCTGTTCTCGGATAAATCCACTGACCGGAATTCCTGCATCTACCATCTTCTTTAATAAAACTGCCTCTGCTTCATGGTCTCCGTGAAACTGTACTACGATGTCTTCCTCACGGATCGCAATGGTCTTAACCGCGGGTTCCTGTCTGAGAAGTCGGATCGCAGCATCTCTGCGATCATAAATCTTGATCCGCAGCGGATTGGAATCATTCACCTTTTGCAAAATTTCCCACATACTTCCGGATAAAACGATCTTGCCCGCGTCAATAATTCCGATATCGGTACACATCTGAGACAATTCAGAAAGGATATGAGAGCTTACCAGAATCGTCTTTCCTTCCACACAAAGCGCTTTCAGAACTTCTTTAAATTCCATACGATTTCTCGGATCCATTCCAGACGTCGGTTCGTCCAGCACCAGAATTTTCGGATCATGGATCAGCGCTCTCGCAAGGCAAAGTCTCTGCTTCATACCTCTCGACAGACTGTCCACAAACGCATCAGAACGGTCATCCAGACGTACCTGCTCCAAAAGCTCGGCACACCGATTTCTCGCAACAAGTCCGGACATTCCGTAACAGGAGGCAAAAAACTCCATATATTCCCAGACCTTCAGATTGTCATACATACCGAATTCATCGGGTACGTATCCAAATTCTGTCTTTACTTCTTCTCTATATTTTAGGGCATCTTTTCCCGCAATCTCCACCGTTCCCTCATCTGGAAGCAAAAGACCTGTCAGAATGCGGATTGCTGTCGTTTTTCCGGCTCCGTTCGGTCCCACAAAGCCATAGAGTGCCCCCTCTTCAATTTCCATATCCAGACCGTTCAGTGCCTGAAAATTACCAAATTTTTTCTTAAGTCCATGGATTTTCAGCATTAGCCTTCCCTCCCTGTTACCATAAGATGAGGCAGCAGCAATGTACTTCCCGCCGTTCCATTCTCACTGGCTGTAAACTTGACCGTCACACTGTTCTTTGGGGACAGGTACGGACGAAGCTCCTCCACTGTGAAATGAATCTTCGCCAGATCCACCCTATCATACATCCGTGTCGTCTGATTGTAAAAATAAGCCGCACCGTCAAACTTCTTCAGATAATAATACTCCGGTTCTTCCAGGAATTTATCCGAAACCGGAAGAAATGAAATCTGTTCTATATTGAGATTATCACCCAGGAAATACTCCACTGCGATGGGCTCCGTTCCGTACATGGAAAGTCCGTCTCCGTACATCACTCCACTTCCGGAAGTAATCTCTGGAGCATATTTTAACGCACTTCGATAAACAGCCTCTTCCTCTCCGGCTGAAACGGAAATCTTTGCAGAATACAGTGTCACACCATCGGCAGACTGTTCGCGGATCGCGCTTTCACCGAGAATTCCGCCGTCCGGACCAATCGCCACAAGACGGGCTTCCGGTGTGTAATCATAAAATGTCTCTCCAAGATAATACGAATACAGATTACTTCGGCTTCGGTCTTCCAGATATTCGCTACCTGAAAGTTCTCCTTCTGCCTCCGCACCAATGACCGTAGAAGCAGCCACATGAGACATACCAACCGGCCATACCAATAATTCATCTTCCTCAAATGTCAGAGATGCGCCTGATTCCACGTCTCCGATCAGGTACATCTGACCATATAAAATGAGAGCTGCATCTTCAAGCGCAAACGGAAGACGGTTTTCAATAGTGCCGGATATTTTGCCATCATACCATGTAAGTTTTCCGGAAATATTTCCCTGAGAAACCAGAGCTCCTCCTTTGTTTACTTTAAAGAATCTTGGTTCAAATGCTTTTGATTTCTTTGCAGAAACAGAGGTTCCCTGATGATCCACACGGATTTTGACACTTCCTTCTTTTTCCGGTTGAAAATCATCCATAGATTGCTCATTGTACCGACTGGTTCTCGTCAATGTCGTCACATCGTACGACACCGGGATACTCATCGCGAACGAACGATTGTCCGGTGTCTGCACACTCAGATACGAGGTTTCATTCACATGAATTCCGTCCATTTCGAGAACGGAAGCCACATGAAAGAACTGCGATGTAAATCTCGTCCCCGCTCCCATAAGATAGACCACACCGGAAACTCCCATGGCAGCGATAAGCACAGTC